>NZ_JBGBPT010000074.1:22030-47962 GCF_041106355.1 Streptomyces sp. BF23-19
ATACGGGACGTGCCGGATACCCGCCGCTCGACGAGCGAAGAGGTCAGACCACGATCAGCGCGTCCAGCGGAGCCTCGCCCAGCGCGGGCGCCAGCTTGGCCCGCCCCGGCAGGAACGACAGCTCCATCAGCACCGCCACGCCCGCGACCTCCGCCCCGGCCCGCCGGATCAGCGAGAGCGAGGCCTCCGCCGTACCCCCGGTGGCCAGCACGTCGTCGATGACCATGACCCGGTCACCGGCCGACAGATCCTCCGCGTGGACCTCGATCTCGGCGGTGCCGTACTCCAGCTCGTACGACTGCGCCAGCGTCGCACCCGGCAGCTTCCCGGCCTTGCGCACCGGCACGAAGCCGATCCCGGCCTGCACGGCGACCGGAGCCGCGAGGATGAACCCGCGCGCCTCCAGCCCGACGATCTTCGTCGCGCCGTACCGCCCGGCCAGCTCCACCAGCGTGTCCGTCAGTGCGGCGAACGCCTTCGGGTCCGCCAGCAGCGGGGTGATGTCCTTGAACATCACGCCCGGCTTCGGGTAGTCCGGTACGTCCTTGATCCGGCCGAGCAGCAGGGCCCGGACGTCCTCGGACAGCGGCGCGGTCAACGTCGCCGCCCCGACCGGCCCTGCGCCACGACCTGCGGCTCGTCCTCGGCCGCGTAGGCCTCGTCCGGTGACTCGCCCTTGGCCGCCGCGGCCGCCCGCTTGGCGAGCACCCGCTTCTTGAGCGCCTTCATCGCCGGCTCGCGCTCCTTGAGGTCGACGACCAGCGGGGTCGCGATGAAGATCGAGGAGTACGCACCGGCCGCGAGGCCGACGAACAGCGACAGCGAGATGTCGTTGAGCATGCCCGCGCCCAGGAAACCGCCACCGATGAACAGCAGGGCGGCGACCGGGAGCAGCGCCACGACCGTGGTGTTGATCGAGCGGACGAGGGTGCCGTTGATGCTGCGGTTGGCGATCTCGCTGTACGTCCAGCGGGTCTGCTTCGTGATGTCCTTCGAGCCCTCCTTCAGACCGTCGAAGACGACGACGGTGTCGTAGAGGGAGTAACCGAGGATCGTCAGCAGACCGATGACCGTACCCGGGGTGACCTCGAAGCCGACGAGCGCGTACACGCCGACGGTGATGGTGAGGTCGTGGATCAGCGCGATCAGCGCCGCGACCGCCATGCGCCACTCGAAGGCGATGGCCAGGTAGATCACCACGAGGACCATGAAGATCCCGAGGCCGGTCCAGGCCTTGTTCGCGATCTGCTCGCCCCAGCTGGGGCCGACCAGGTCGGCGTTGATGGCGGCCTGGTCGACCTTGAGGTCGACGGCGAGCTTCTGCTTGACGTCGGTGGCGGCGTCGGTGTCCACACCCGAGATCTGGATGCGCAGCCCGCCGGTGCCGAGCTCCTGGACGATCGCGTCGTGGCCCGAGACCTTCTCCGCGGCCTCCGTCGCCGCGGCGACGGAGACGGCCGTCTTCGGGGTGGTGAAGACGGCACCGCCCTTGAACTCGATGCCCATGTTGAGGCCCTGGACGGCCAGGGCGACGATCGCCGTGATGGTGATCAGGATGGACACGCCGTACCAGAGAAAGCGCTTGCCGACGAAGTCGTAGCCGACCTCACCGCGGTACAGCTTGGCGCCGAGATCTCCCAGCTTCGACATCTCTCACGCCTCCTTTGCGTCGACGGGGGCGGGGGCGGTACGGCGGGACCGGCGCAGCGGAGGCTTGGCGCCCAGCCGCTTCGGGTCCAGCCCGGACCACGGGTGACCGCCGGCGAAGAAGTTCGTCCGCGCCACCAGGGTCATGACGGGCTTGGTGAAGAGGAACACCACGACCACGTCGAGCAGGGTGGTAAGACCCAGTGTGAAGGCGAAGCCCTGGACCTTGCCCACCGTGACGATGAAGAGCACCGCCGCGGCGAGGAACGACACGAAGTCGGAGACCAGGATCGTGCGACGGGCGCGCGGCCAGGCGCGCTCGACGGCCGGACGCAGGGTGCGGCCCTCACGGATCTCGTCCCGGATGCGTTCGAAGTACACGATGAACGAGTCCGCCGTGATGCCGATCGCCACGATCGCGCCGCAGACGGCGGGCAGGTTCAGCGCGAAGCCGATGCCCTTTCCGAGCAGCGACATGATCGTGTAGGTCAGGATCGCGGAGACCAGGAGGCTGACGATGGCGATGAACGCCAGGCCCCGGTAGTACATGAGCAGGTAGATCACCACGAGGGCGAGGCCGATGGCGCCGGCGATCAGGCCGGCCTTCAGCTGCTCACTGCCGAGCGCGGCGGTGACGGTGGTGACGCTGTCCTCGGTGAAGGAGAGCGGCAGGGCGCCGTACGAGAGCATGTTGCCCAGGTCCTGCGCGGACTGCTGGGTGAAGCCGCCCGAGATCTCGGCGTTGCCACCGGTCAGCGCCTGGCTCACGGACGGGTCGGAGATGACCCGGCCGTCGAGCACGATCGCGAACTGGTTCTGCGGCATCTGCTTGGTGGCCAGCTCACCGGTGATCTTGGCGAACTTGTCGGCGCCCTTGTCGGTGAACTGCATGGTGACGATCCACTGGCCGCGCTGGGGGTCGATGACGCCCTTGGCTTCCTTCACGTCCTGGCCGTTGACCTGGGCGGGGCCGAGGACCCACTTGCCCCAGGCGTCGCCGCGCTGACCACAGGCGATCATCGGCTCCTCGGGCTTGACGCCCTGGCCGGCGGCGGCGCGCTGCGCCTCGTTGTTGCAGTCCAGTGCCGCGAACTTGGCCTGGAGGGCCGCGGCGGCGGCCTCGTCGCCGGTCGGCGCGGAGGCGGAGGGCGACGGAGCCTTGGTGTCGTCTGCCTTCTTCGACTCGCTCGCCGAGGGCGAGGGAGTGGGGGCGGCCGGGGCCTTGAGGGCCTCACTGAGCGCGCGGCCCTGGGAAGTGGCGCTGGACGACGGGGTGGCGGAGGGGCTGGTCTTGCCGTCCCCGGCCTTGGGAGCCTCGGAGCCGCTCGCGGAGGGGCTCGGGCTCGGGGTGCCCTCGGGAGCGGCCGGGGAGCCGTCCGCGAAGGCGATGACCGGGCGGAAGTACAGCTGGGCGGTGGTACCGACCTGCTCGCGCGCCTGCTGCTCGTTCGTCCCCTTGGGGATGTTCACGATGATGTGGTCTCGGCCCTGGGTCTGGACCTCCGCCTCGGACACGCCGAGACCGTTGACGCGGCGGTCGATGATGCCGACCGCCGTGTTCATGTTGGTCTCGTTGATGGCGCTCTCTTTGCCGGGCTCGCTCTTGGCCTTGAGCGTGATGCTCGTGCCGCCGGCGAGGTCGATGCCCAGCCTGGGAGTCGTCTGCTTGGAGAGGAACATCCCCGCGGTGAGCGCCACCATCGCGATCAGGATGATCGCCAGGGCGCGCCCCGGCCTCCCCTGAGCCCCCGTGGGCCGCCGGCCCTTCTTCGGTGCTGCCACCTTGTCGTTTCTCCCTGTCCAACCGTCCCGCGCCGGGTCAGCGCGGGGACGGCCACGAAATGTGTGGTGGGGACCCCTGCCCCCCGCAGAAGTGTCACAGACGGGGACCGTGCGGGTCGCCGGTCGGGCGCCTCCACGGTCCCCCGCCGAGCGTTACTTCGCGCCGGCCTCGCCGTCGGACTTTCCGTCCTTGGGCTCGTCGTCGCCCTTGGGCGCGTCCTCGTCCTTCTTGCCCAGGTCGAGCTTGGGAGCCTCGTCCTCGTCCTTGGTGAGGTCCGCCTTCGGGGCCTCGGTCAGCGAAGAGGCGTCGTCCGGGACGACCGGCGTGTCGGTCGCCTCGGCGTCGTCGATGCCGTGGACGATGCGGTTGTACTCCGCGTCCTCCAGAACGGCACCGATGGAGTTCTTCGCGAAGATCGCGTGCACGCCGGGGGCCAGCTCGAGAGTGACCGTGTCGTCACCGATCTCCTTCACCGTGGCGTACATGCCGCCGATGGTGCGGACCCCGGTGCCGGGCGTCATGTGGTCGCGCATCTGCGCGGCTGCCTGCTGCTTCTTCTTCGCGGAGCGGGTCATCAGGAACATCGCCCCGATGAGCACGATGAACGGGAGGAGTGTCACGAGATTCACGGGACGGAGATCCTTCGCACGACCGCACGCGGACGGCGGCCTTTTCTACGGGGGTGGGCACACCGACCCGAAGGGTCGGCATCGGCGGAGTCTAGGCGAGTCCGCACCGATGGAACAACGCCCAGCATGGCACCGCAGTTCCTGAGGGGGCGAACCTCCGCGCCGTCAGGCCCCGAACAAGCCCTGTTGTCCGCTTGATCCACTCCCGCCGTGCTGGGGCGGTACGAGTCCCAGGTGGGCCCATGCGGCGGGCGTCGCCACCCTTCCCCGGGGGGTGCGCGCGAGCAGCCCCTCGCGGACCAGGAACGGCTCCGCGACCTCCTCCACGGTCTCCCGCTCCTCACCGACGGCCACGGCGAGGGTGGACAGGCCCACGGGCCCGCCGCCGAACAGCTTGAGCAGTGCTTCGAGAACGGCGCGATCCAGTCGGTCGAGGCCGCGCCCGTCCACCTCGTACACCTGGAGGGCGGTACCGGCCACCTCGCGGTTGATCACACCGTCCGCCCGGACCTGGGCGTAGTCGCGGACCCGGCGCAGCAGGCGGTTGGCGATGCGCGGGGTGCCGCGGGAGCGTCCGGCGATCTCGGCGGCGCCGGCGGTGTCGATCTCCACGTCGAGGAGGCGGGCGGAGCGGTGGATGACACGCTCCAGCTCCTCGGGGGCGTAGAACTCCATGTGCCCGGTGAAGCCGAAGCGGTCCCGCAGGGGCGGGGGCAGCAGTCCGGCCCGGGTGGTGGCGCCGACCAGGGTGAAGGGCGGCAGCTCCAGCGGGATCGCGGTGGCCCCGGGTCCCTTGCCGACGATCACGTCGACGCGGAAGTCCTCCATGGCCATGTAGAGCATCTCCTCGGCGGGCCGGGACATGCGGTGGATCTCGTCGAGGAAGAGGACCTCGCCCTCCTGGAGAGAGGAGAGGATCGCGGCGAGGTCGCCGGCGTGCTGGATGGCGGGGCCGGAGGTGATGCGGATGGGCGCGCCCATCTCGGCCGCGATGATCATGGACAGGGTGGTCTTGCCGAGGCCGGGCGCGCCGGAGAGCAGGACGTGGTCGGCGGTGGCTCCGCGCTGACGGGCCGCCTTGAGGACGAGGTCCAGCTGCTGGCGGACCTTCTCCTGGCCGACGAACTCCCCGAGGTCCTTCGGTCGCAGCGCCGCCTCGACGGCGGTGTCCTCGCCGTCGGCGGCGGCCGCCACGATCCGGTCGTCGCTCTCGTCTTCCCAGTTCACGCTGTCAGTCTGCCTTCTCGGTGGTGGTGCGGTTCTTCGGCCCCTCCGGGCGCGCTACCGGGCTCCGCCCGGACCCGCGCCTCGGACGCCGGCGGGGCTCGATCGGGTCAGCGGGCCCGGTTCAGGGACTGGAGAGCCGCCCGTAGGAGCTGCGGGACGGGGGCGGAGCCACCGGCGGCGATGGCGGCCTCGGCCTGCGGGGTGACCGCCGCGACCGCGTCCTCCGCGTCGCGCGAGGCGTAGCCGAGGCCGATCAGGGCGGCGGAGAGCTGCTCGGTCCAGGGGGCGGGCCCGGAGGCCGCGGCCCGCTGGGCGCCCACGAGGCCGCTGCTGCCCAGCGGGGCCCCCAGCTTGCCCTTCAGTTCGAGGAGTAGTTTCTGGGCGCCCTTCTTGCCGATGCCCGGCACCGCCACGAGCGCCTTCTCGTCGCCGGTGGAGACGGCCAGCCGCAGTGCGTCGGGGCTGTGCACGCCGAGCATCGCCTGGGCGAGCCGTGGCCCGACCCCGCTGGCGGTCTGCAGGATCTCGAAGACCTGCCGCTCGTCGTCGTCGGCGAAGCCGTACAGGGTCAGCGAGTCCTCGCGTACGACCAGGGAGGTGGCCAGCCGGGCCGTCTCCCCCATCCGCAGGCCGGAGATGGTGGTGGGCGTGCACTGCACGGCCATGCCCACTCCCCCGACCTCGATCACGGCAAGGGTGGGGGCGAGTGCGGCGACGGGGCCGCTGACGAAGGCGATCATCGGGTACGGCCTTTCGAGGCGTGCAGGGCGACCGCCTGCTGGAGGCGGTTCTGGGCGGGGGCCCGCCAGATGTGACAGATGGCCAGGGCGAGGGCGTCGGCGGCGTCCGCCGGCTTGGGCGGCGCGTCCAGCCTGAGCAACCGGGTGACCATCGCGCCGACCTGGGCCTTGTCGGCCCGGCCGCTGCCGGTGACGGCGGCCTTGACCTCGCTGGGGGTGTGCAGGGCGACCGGTATCCCGCGACGGGCGGCGCACAGCATCGCGACGGCGCTCGCCTGGGCGGTGCCCATCACGGTGCTGACGTTGTGCTGGCTGAACACCCGCTCCACGGCGACGACTTCGGGCCGGTGCGTGTCGAGCCATTCCTCGATGCCCTGCTCGATGGCGACGAGCCGGTGGCCCAACTCGGCGTCCGCGGGCGTCCGTACGACCCCCACGCCGATCATGGTCAGGGGGCGGCCGGCCACCCCCTCGACCACGCCGACACCACATCGCGTCAGCCCCGGGTCAACACCCAGTACCCGCACCCGTGCCCCCTTCTTCGCTCTCCTGTACGTGCAGCTTCGCAGGTTATCGGGTGGCACTGACAAAGCAGCGGGCCGCCGGGGTGTGTCCCCGTCGGCCCGCTGCCCGATGCTGTGCGCGGTGGACGCCGGTCAGGCGTCGACCTTCTCCATGACCTCGTCCGAGACGTCGAAGTTGGCGAAGACGTTCTGCACGTCGTCGCTGTCCTCCAGCGCGTCGATCAGCTTGAAGATCTTGCGAGCGCCCTCTTCGTCCAGCTCGACCTGCATGGTCGGCAGGAAGTTGGAGTCGGCCGAGTCGTAGTCGATACCGGCCGCCTGGAGCGCGGTACGGACCGCGACCATGTCGGTGGCCTCGCTGATGATCTCGAAGCTCTCGCCGAGGTCGTTGACCTCTTCGGCGCCCGCGTCGAGCACCGTCTCCAGGACATCGTCCTCGGAGAGCTCGCCCTTGGGCAGCAGGACGACACCCTTGCGGTTGAACAGGTACGAGACCGAGCCCGGGTCGGCCATCGAACCGCCGTTGCGGGTCATGGCGACACGCACGTCGGACGCGGCACGGTTGCGGTTGTCGGTGAGGCACTCGATGAGCACCGCGACGCCGTTCGGACCGTAGCCCTCGTACATGATCGTCTCGTAGTCGGCGCCGCCGGCCTCGAGACCGCCGCCGCGCTTGACCGCGGAGTCGATGTTCTTGTTCGGGACCGAGCTCTTCTTGGCCTTCTGGATGGCGTCGAAGAGCGTCGGGTTGCCATCGATGTCGGCACCGCCCATACGGGCCGCGACCTCGATGTTCTTGATCAGCTTCGCGAAGAGCTTGCCGCGCTTGGCGTCAACCACGGCCTTCTTGTGCTTCGTCGTAGCCCATTTAGAGTGGCCGGACATCTGCCTGTCTCCTTCGCGTCACCAACAATGTTCGCCTCAGATCCTACCGGGACGCCGTTACAGCCCGGCGCGCACCATGTCGACGAAGTACGCGTGAACGCGGTCGTCTCCGGTCAGCTCGGGGTGGAACGAGGTGGCGAGGACATTGCCCTGGCGCACGGCGACGGTGTGGCCGTCGTACGTGGCGAGCACCTCGGCGGCGGCGCCGACGGACTCGACCCAGGGGGCGCGGATGAAGACGCCCTCGACCGGGCCGCCCGCTATGCCCGCGAAGTCGATCTTCGCCTCGAAGGACTCGTTCTGGCGGCCGAAGGCGTTGCGGCGGACGATCATGTCGATGCCGCCCAGGGTCTCCTGGTCCTCACGGCCGTCCAGGAGCTTGTCCGCCAGCATGATCATGCCGGCGCAGGTGCCGTACACGGGCATGCCGGCTGCCACGCGCTCGCGCAGCGGCTCCAGCATGCCGAACAGCACGGCGAGCTTCGACATGGTGGTGGACTCGCCGCCGGGGATCACCAGGGCGTCGACCTCGGCGAGCTCCTCGGGACGCCGGATCGGCCTGGCCACGGCGCCCGCCGCGGCCAGGGCGATCAGGTGTTCCCGTACGTCGCCCTGGAGAGCCAGGACACCGATCACGGGGGTGTTCGTCATGACCGATTACCAGCCGCGGTTGGCGTAGCGCTCGGACTCGGGGAGGGTGTCGCAGTTGATGCCGACCATGGCCTCGCCCAGGTTGCGGGAGGCGTCCGCGATGATCTTCGGGTCGTCGTAGAAGGTGGTGGCCTTCACGATGGCGGCGGCGCGCTTGGCCGGGTCGCCCGACTTGAAGATGCCGGAGCCGACGAAGACGCCCTCGGCGCCGAGCTGGCGCATGAGCGCGGCGTCGGCCGGGGTGGCGACGCCACCGGCGGAGAACAGCACGACCGGGAGCTTGCCGAGCTCGGCGACCTCCTTGACGAGCTCGTACGGGGCGCGCAGCTCCTTGGCGGCGGCGAACAGCTCGTTGTTGTCGTAGCCGCGCAGGCGGGCGATCTCGTTCTTGATCTGACGCAGGTGGCGGACGGCCTCGACCACGTTGCCGGTGCCGGCCTCGCCCTTCGAGCGGATCATGGCCGCGCCCTCGGCGATGCGGCGCAGGGCCTCGCCCAGGTTGGTGGCGCCACAGACGAAGGGGGTGGTGAACGCCCACTTGTCGGAGTGGTTGACCTCGTCGGCCGGGGTCAGGACCTCGGACTCGTCGATGTAGTCGACGCCGAGGGACTGCAGGACCTGGGCCTCGACGAAGTGGCCGATGCGGGACTTGGCCATGACCGGGATCGAGACGGCCTCGATGATCTCTTCGATCATGTTGGGGTCCGACATGCGCGCGACGCCGCCGTCCTTGCGGATGTCGGCCGGGACCCGCTCCAGGGCCATGACGGCCACGGCGCCGGCGTCCTCGGCGATCTTCGCCTGCTCGGCGTTGACCACGTCCATGATCACGCCGCCCTTGAGCTGCTCGGCCATGCCGCGCTTGACGCGCGAGGTGCCGATCGCCGACTCGGCGGACTGGGGGGAGGTGGGAAGCGTGCTCACGGATTGACCTCACTCGAAGGGAGCTCGAAAGGAAGACGGGGTACTGCTCGTACTACTCGGCTGAGCAAACCCCAGGGGATCAGTCCACTACAAGGGCCAATGTGGAGCCTGTGGCTCCTTGATTTGTCCCTCGCGGCCCTTGGAACCCCCTAGACCGGCCGATCCGCAAGATCCACCGGCGGCTCGTCGTCCATTTCGAAGGCGAGCGGGAAGGGCGCGTGCCCCGCCAGTCTGAACCAGCGGACCTTGCGATGCCTGCGCAGCGCGCGGGCGGCCCGTACCGAGTCGTTGAGGAAGCGCCGCGCCATCGGCACCCGACGGACGGCCGCCGCCAGCTCCTCCGTGGCCTCCGCCCCGCCGGGGGCCGCCTTGAGCACGTCGACCTGGTCGGCATCGGCGAAGACCGCCCGCAGCGCCTGGCTGAGCTCGCTCTCCGCCACCTCGCGCTGGTCCTCCTCGGCCTGCCGGGCGGCGTGCGCGGCCTCGTACAGCACCAGGGAGGAGGCGGGGTCGAGCACCCCGGAGGTGGCCACCTCCAACACGACGGAGGCCCGCCGCACGAGCTGGGCGTCGAGCGCGGCCCGCGCGGCGTCCATCCGCGAGTGCAGTCGGTCGAGCCGGCCGGCGGTCCAGCTGAGGTAGACCCCGATGACTCCGAGAGCCAGGGCGATCCAGACAAGGGTTTCGATCACGCTGCGCGACCCTACCGCTCCGGGCCACCCTGACCCCCATCGGGCCTGACCCCGGCCGCTGCGGACCGCGTAGGGTCCATGATCCACACCTACCGGGGGGGGACAGGTCTCATGGGATCGCGCCGCAGAACGTCGGCACTGGTACTGCTCGCGGTGGCCGCCGCCCTCGTGGCGGGCGCCCTTGCCGCTTACCGCTGGGGCGGTTCGGACGGCGGTCTCGTGGCCTGAAGAGTCGGGCCGGGATCGACCCGCTGTGGTTCGTGTACGTCGACCAGGGCAGCCGGCCCTGGGAGCGCCGCTGGGGCGTCGGCTACTTCAACGGCGACTCCGACGACAACGAGCTCCGCGAGGCCGTTTGGACGGCCCCCGACCGGATTCGCCTGACCACCTCGGGCGGCGTGGTCCACGAGGTGACCGTCGCCGCCGACGGTCGGCCGGACCGGGTCGTCTCCGTCGGGTGACGGCCGACGTGGGGAACCCCGGCCCGGCCGGCCCGGCGGAGCAACGGTCAGGTCAGGAGGACGAGACGTCCTTCGAGAAGCCGAGGCGGGTGCGGAGCGGGACGCGTTCGTCTGTGGCCACCGCCGCCGCGCCGTCCGTCACCGTTTCGTAGACGGCCAGGATGTCCGCGCCGACCGTGGACCAGTCGAAGCGGCGGACGTGCGCCGAGCCGCGGGCACTGAGTTCGGCCCGGCGTTCCGGGTCCCGCAACAGGGCGATCGCCGCCGTCGCCAGGGCGTCGGCGTTCTCGTTGGCGAAGAGGTCACCCGCCCCGCCCTGGTCCAGGACCTGCGCGAAGGCGTCCAGGTCGGAGGCGAGCACGGCCGCGCCCGCCGAGAGGGCCTCGACCAGGATGATGCCGAAGCTCTCGCCGCCGGTGTTCGGGGCCACGTACACGTCGACGCTGCGCAGCAGCCGCGCCTTGTCCTCGTCCGAGACCATGCCGAGGAATTCGACCCGCTTGCGCAGGTCCGCGGGCAGGGAGGCGACCGCCTCCTCCTCGTCGCCGCGGCCCGCGACGAGCAGCCGTACGTCCGGGCAGGCCTCCACGATCTTCGGAAAGGCCGCCATCAGCACGGGCAGGCCCTTGCGGGGCTCGTCGATCCGGCCGATGAAGCCCAGGGTCTTGCCCGACCAGTCCGGGTTGGGCTCGGCCTTGGCGAAGAAGTCCACGTCGACGCCGTTGGGGATGACGACCGCGTCGCCGCCCAGGTGTTCCACGAGCGTGCGCCGGGCGTACTCGCTCACCGCGATGCGGGCGTTGATCTTCTCCAGGGCCGGCTGCAGGATCGGGTACGCCGCGATCATCGCCCGGGACCGGGGGTTCGAGGTGTGGAACGTCGCCACGATCGGCCCCTGGGCCGCCCAGCAGGACAGCAGCCCCAGCGAGGGCGAGGCCGGCTCGTGGATGTGGATCACGTCGAAGGTGCCGTCGTGGAGCCAGCGCCGCACCCGGGCGGCGGAGAGGAACCCGAAGTTGAGGCGGGCCACCGAGCCGTTGTACGGGACCGGCACCGCCCGCCCGGCCGAGACCACGTAAGGCGGCAGCGGGGTGTCGTCGTCCGCCGGGGCGAGCACCGACACCTCGTGGCCGAGGCGGATCAGGTGCTCCGCCAGGTCCCGGATGTGGAACTGGACGCCACCCGGCACGTCCCACGAGTACGGACACACGATGCCGATCTTCACTACGGGCGCTCCTCCAGGTCGTCCAGCCACAGCCGCTGCAGCATGTGCCAGTCCTCCGGGTGCTCGGCGATGCCCGACGCGAAGACGTCCGCCACCGCCTGGGTCATGACGGTGGTCTTCTCGGTCCGGGTCCCGGCCTCGGGGACCTCCACCTCGGGGTGTATCCGGCCGTACAGCTTCGGCGTGTCGCCGTAGTGCAGGGTGGCCGGGAGCAGCACCGCACCGGTCTGCTGGGCCAGCAGCGCCGGTCCGGCCGGCATGCGCGCCGTGGCGCCGAAGAAGTCCACCTCGACCCCGGAGGCCGACAGGTCCCGGTCCGCGACCAGGCAGACCATGCCGCCGGAGCGCAGCCGTCGGGCGAGGGTGCCGAAGGCGGCGCCGCCGCTGTGCGGGAGGACCTCCATGCCCAGGCTCTCGCGGTAGGCCACGAAGCGGTCGTAGAGGGTCTCGGGCTTGAGCCGCTCGGCGACCGTGGTGAACGGCGCGTTCATGTGGCCGATGGCCCAGGCTCCGGCGAGGTCCCAGTTGGCGAGGTGCGGCAGGGCCACGATCACGCCGCGCCCGGAGTCGAGGGCCTCGCGCAGCAGGTGCTCGTCCTTGAACTCGACGTCCGTGCTGAACCGTTTCGGGTCCATGGTCGGCAGCCGGAAGGACTCCATCCAGTACCGCATGTACGAGCGCATGCCCGCCTGCGACAGCTCGCGCAGCCGCTCGGGACCGGCGTCGGGCACCACCCGCGCCAGGTTCGACTCCAGCCGCAGCACGCTCTTGCCGCGCCGCTTCCACGCGAAGTCGGCGATCCGCCGGCCCAGGGCCACGGCGGCCGGCTCGGGCAGCTTCTTGACCCCGGCCCAACCGAGCCCGTACAGCGAGTCGACCAGCTTGTCCTGCAAGGCGCCCATCAGGCAGCGCCCCCCTCGGCGGCGGCCGCCGCCGCGTCGGCCTCGGCCGATTCGCGACGTACGGTGACCACCCGCTGGATCAGGGTGACGAGCGAGCCCACCGCCACGATCCACAGGGCGATCGGCAGCAGGACGCCGATCCAGGACGGCACGCCGAAGGTCTGCAGCCCGGACAGGCCGGCCGCGACCAGCGAGATCACCAGTCGCTCGGCCCGCTCGATGAGTCCGTTGACGGCCACGGGCAGCCCGATCGACTCGCCGCGCGCCTTGGTGTACGAGACCACCTGGCCGCTGGCCAGGCAGAAGATCGCCACCGCGCAGAGCGCGTTGTCGTTGCCGTTGCCCGCGTACCAGAGGGCGAGGCCGCCGAAGATCGCCGCGTCGGCGACCCGGTCGAGGGTGGAGTCGAGGAAGGCTCCCCACCGGCTGGAGATTCCGGCCTGGCGGGCCATGTTCCCGTCCACCAGGTCGGAGAAGACGAAGAGGGTGATCGTGATGGTGCCCCAGAAGAACTCGCCGCGAGGGAAGAACCACAGCGCTCCGGCCACCACTCCGGCCGTGCCGATCAGGGTGACCGCGTCCGGGCTCACCCCCCGCCGGAGCAGAAAAGCGGCGAATGGCGTGAGAACACGCGTGAAGAATGCACGCGCGTACTTGTTCAGCATGGCCTTCCCGGAGGGTCGCTGGGCCGCACGGCCACCACGGCCACCGGCTGGCCCATCGTAGCCGGCACGCCACCGAGCGGACGCCGCGCACCCACCGGTTCGTGCCACGTAAGACGTACTTCACGCCGTGGACCGGCTCCGGTGGGCCCTGGGTACGCCTCCGGGTACCTCCCCGGTACGACGTATGGACGGGATGTGACACCAGTGCAAAGCTCGAAGAATCCCGCATTCCTCCTCCGTGGAGGCGGCGGGGACACCGATCCGGACACCCCGATCCCCACATCACCCGATCCTCCTCACCGTCACCACCGGGAGGCATGAGCATCATGGGAGCCACATCACACCAAGCCGGAGCCGCCGGCAGGGCACTGACGGCCGACCGCCCCTCTTCCATCCGGAATGTCGTGCTGGTCGGCCACAGCGGATCCGGCAAGACCACGCTGGTCGAAGCCCTCGCCCTGACCGCGGGAGCGGTCAACCGGGCCGGCCGGGTCGAGGACGGCGCCACCGTCTCCGACTACGACGAGATCGAGCACCGCCGGCAGCGCTCCGTCCAGCTGTCCCTCGTCCCCGTCGAATGGGGCGGAATCAAGATCAATATCCTGGACACCCCCGGATACGCCGACTTCGTCGGGGAACTCAGGGCCGGTCTGCGCGCGGCGGACGCGGCCCTTTTCGTCGTCTCGGCCTCGGACGGCATCGACGGCGCCACCCGCATGGTCTGGGACGAGTGCGAGGCCGTCGGCATGCCCCGCGCCATCGTCGTGACCCACCTGGAGGCCGCCCGCTCCGACTACACGCAGATGACCACCGTCTGCGGCGAGATCTTCGGCGCCGACGACCCCGACGCGGTCATCCCCCTCTACCTCCCCCTGCACGGCCCGCCCGGCCCCGACGGGCACGCCCCCGTCACCGGACTGCTCGGTCTGCTCTCCCAGCGCGTCTACGAGTACACGTCCGGCGAGCGCGTGGAGCGCGACCCGGACCCCGCCGAGCTCTCCCTCATCACCGACGCCCGCGCCCGGCTCATCGAGGGGATCATCGCCGAGAGCGAGGACGAGTCCCTCATGGACCGCTACCTGGGCGGTGAGGAGATCGATCTGAAGACCCTCGTCGACGACCTGGAGCGGGCGGTGGCGCGCGGCACCTTCCATCCCGTCCTGATGGCCGCCCCCGCCCTCGACGGCGCCCGCCAGGGCCTGGGCACCGTGGAGCTCCTCGAACTGGTCACCGGCGGCTTCCCCACCCCCCTGGAGCGCGCCGCCGTCCCCGTCACCCGTCCCGACGGCTCCGCCCGCCCGGACGTCACCTGCGATCCCGACGGCTCCCTCGTGGCCGAGGTCGTCAAGACCTCCTCCGACCCGTACGTCGGCCGCGTCTCCCTCGTCCGCGTCTTCTCCGGCACCCTGAAGGCCGAGGAGACCGTCCATGTCAGCGGGCACGGGCTCGCCGACCGCGGGCACGAGGACCACGACGTCGACGAGCGGATCGGCTCCCTCTCCTCCCCCTTCGGCAAACAGCAGCGCGTCCTCACCCGCTGCATCGCCGGCGACCTGGCCTGCGTGGCCAAACTCACCCGCGCGGAGACCGGCGACACCCTCTCCGCCAAGGACGACCCGCTCCTCATGGCTCCGTGGACCATGCCCGACCCCCTGCTCCCCCTCGCGATCGAGGCCCACAGCAAGGCCGACGAGGACAAACTGTCCCATGGCCTGGCCCGACTCGTCGCCGAGGACCCGACCATGCGGCTGGAGCAGAACCCGCACACCCACCAGGTCGTCCTGTGGTGCCTGGGCGAGGCCCACCAGGACGTGGCCCTGGAGCGGCTGCGCACCCGCTACGGCGTCCAGGTCGACCCCGTCCCGCACAAGGTGAGCCTGCGCGAGACCTTCGGCGCCAAGGCCGCCGGGCGCGGCCGGCACGTCAAACAGTCGGGCGGCCACGGCCAGTTCGCCATCTGCGAGATCGAGGTGGAGCCGCTCCCGCCCGGCAGCGGCATCGAGTTCGTCGACAAGGTCGTCGGCGGCGCCGTGCCCCGCCAGTTCATCCCGTCCGTGGAGAAGGGCGTACGCACCCAGGCCGCCCGCGGGGTCGCCGCCGGCTACCCGCTGGTCGACGTGCGCATCACCCTCCTCGACGGCAAGGCGCACTCGGTGGACTCCTCCGACGCCGCCTTCCAGACGGCCGGCGCCCTCGCCCTGCGCGAGGCCGCCGCCGAGGCCCGGATCGACCTCCTCGAACCGGTCGCCGAGCTCGCCGTCGTCGTCCCCGACGAGTACGTCGGCCCGATCATGAGCGACCTCGCCGGCCGCCGGGGCCGCGTCGTCGGCACCGACCAGGCCTCGGCCGGACGCACCCGGGTCCGCGCCGAGATCCCGGAGATCGAGATCGGCCGCTACGCCGTCGAGCTGCGCTCCGTCTCGCACGGGACCGGCCGCTTCGCCCGGGCCTACGCGCGCCACGAACCGATGCCGCCACAGATCGCGGAAAAGGTGCGTGAACAGGCCGAGAAGGGAAGTTGATTGATGTAGCAGCGGATCGGCCGCCCACCCAACCAGCTTGCGGTGGGCGGCATTTCCCTGTCCCATGACCATGGGGCGAGATCCGCCGATAGGCTCATCGGCGCACCAAAAGAGCAGGAACGCACAGCGATGGGGGCAGCGGTGGCGGACGACGGATTCGACTTCAGGCCCGGAGCGCAGGTTCCGCTGCTGGGGGGCGGCGGGCAGACGGCGGCGACCAACGCCCTCGCCTCGGCCGCGTACCGGGACGGCGGCAAGGACAGCAAGCTCGACAAGATACTCACCGCCAACAACGAGAACCACCCCGCGACGGTCAAGCCCCCGAAGATCTCCCTCTTCGAGCCCAGCCTCGGCGAGGCCTTCTGCCGCGCCGTGGAGGCCCGCACGCTCGGGGCCGGCCGCAAGCCACTGATCCAGTCCTTCGGCGCGGATCCGCAGACGGTGGTGGAGCACTGCCTGGCCGCCTCGCACATCCGCAAGGAGCGCGACCGCAAGCTCCGGCTGATCATGCTGGTCTGCGGTGTGCTGTTCCTGCCCGGGCTGCTGCTGTGGCTGGGCCTGTTCCAGCTGCGCAAGAGCCTCGCCTCCAAGGAGGGCAGGGGCTCGTGGTTGGGCACCGTACTCCTCGTCGGCGTCGCCCTGGTGGTGGCGGCCTTGATGTTCAAGCTGCCGCTGACCGGCTTCCTCGGCCTGTACGCCCGCGCCATGATCATCGCCCCGGCCCTGGGCTGGCTGCTCGCCCGTCGCACCTGCGAGGCCACCGCCCGGGACCTGCGCTCGCGCTGGGACGGACTGCTGTCGGGCGGCGGGGTCGGCGCCAAGATCCCGGAGGCCGTGCCCGGCAACCCCGACGAGAAGGCCCGCGAGGACCTGCGCCACCAGCTCGCCAAGCTGACCGCGGAGGACCGTAGCAACCAGGTCTTCTACGCGGGCCCCAAGGGCATCCTCGGCATGGGCACCCGGTGGGGCAGCTGGCAGATGGCCGAGGAGCTGGCCCCCAAGAGCGAGGGCATGGAGATCCATCCCTTCCGCAGCTGGGACGTCATACGCGGGATCGACGCCCAGCTCCGCAAGCTGGAGCGGGGCCCCCTGCACACCGGCGGTTTCCCGCCCGCCGCGATCCAGCACTGGATCGTCACCCCGATCGGCGAGGGCGCCGCCGAGGTGGCCCGCCCCACCGGCGAGAACGTGGACGCCTTCCTCATCAAGCCGCACGAGATCACCCGGATCTGCAACGAGCAGCAGTTCAGCGCCGGCAACCGGCACTACCTGGGCATCCAGTACCCGCTCTGGGACGGCCAACTGGTCATCAACATGCTCGTCACGGTGACCGTGCTGTACAAGACGCTGCGCGTGGACGTCACCGCGCACGCCCTGGGCCCCGTGCACGGGCTGTTCACGTCCAAGTCCGCGGCCCCGGTCGTGGAGGTGCCCAAGAGCATCCGCTTCTGGGAGACCGTGGAGCGCCCGCTGCCGCTGGTGGACGCGCAGGAGGTGGTGCGTCTCGCGGTGCGGGCGCCGCTGACCTGGTACCCGCCGCTGCTGGAGTTCTTCGGCGGCAAGCTGGTCCTGCCCGAGCCGTTCGGCCTGCGTCACGTCTGGGCGAGCTCGATGTGGCGGCACCGGTTCATGGCGGACGACGCCCTGCGCACGGTGGCCCCGGTCCTTCGGTCGATCCACGCGGCGACCTTCAAGGTGCTGGAGGAGAACGGCGTCGACACGGACCGCTTCACGAACCGTTCCTCGATCATGAGCGGGCTCATCCAGGAGCCCGCTCCGCGCAAGGCCGACGTCTACGACGCGTAGGTAGCCTGGTAGGACGGCCGAGGCGGGACCGAGGAGGGACCATGACCGAGCGCAAGCCACCGGGTGTCAGCTTCGAGTCCTTCGTGGACCGGCAGATCCGACAGGCCACCGAACGGGGCGACTTCAAGAGCCTGCCCGGCTACGGCAAGCCGCTGGCCTCGCTGGACGCGCCCTACGACGAGCAGTGGTGGATCAAGGACAAGCTGCACCGCGAGGGCTTCGCCGTCCTGCCTCCGGCGCTCGCGCTGCGCAAGGAGGCCGAGGACGTCGTGGAGAAGGTCCGGGCGGCCCGCTCGGAGCGCCAGGTACGGGACGTCCTCACGGAGATCAACGAGAAGATCGCGGCGGCCCTGCGCATGCCCCCGCCGGGCCCGCCCCTGGGCCTGACGGAGTTCGACGTCGAGGCCGAGGTACGGGCCTGGCGCCGGGCCCGCCCGGACCAGGCCTGATCGGGCCCGATCGGCAGGATCCGGAAGGGACGGCCTAGTCCACGGGCCAGGCGTCGGCGAGCATCTGGCGGGTGTCCGCGAGGAGTTGGGGCAGCACCTTGGTGTGGCCCACCACCGGCATGAAGTTCGTGTCCCCGCCCCAGCGGGGCACGATGTGCTGGTGCAGGTGCGCGGCGATGCCGGCGCCGGCGGCCGCGCCCTGGTTCATGCCGATGTTGAATCCGTGCGCGCCCGAGGCCTTACGGAGCGCGATCATCGCCCGCTTCGTGAGGTCGGCGAGCTCGGCCGTCTCCGGCCCGTCCAGCTCGGTGTAGTCGGCGACGTGCCGGTACGGGACGACCATCAGGTGGCCGCCGTTGTACGGGTAGAGGTTCAGCACCGCGTACACGTGTCGGCCCCGCGCGACGACCAGGCCGTCCTGGTCGGACATGTCCGGAATCCCGCAGAAGGGACAGCCGTCCCCGGCCTCCGGGCCGGTCGGCTTGTTCTCCCCCTGGATGTAGGCCATCCGGTGGGGCGTCCACAGACGCTGGAACGCGTCCTGCGTGCCCACACCGATCTGCTGCTCCGGCTGAGTCGTCATGGCGGCAAGCATATGACCTCGGCCTGGCGTGCGAGGAAGGCCCCCGGAAAGTGATCACTTTCCGGGGGCCTTCCTCGTACGGATGCGGCCGGATCAGACCTGGACGCGGTCCGCGACGACCTTGGCCAGCTTGGCCAGCGCCTCGTCCTTGGCGATGCCGTTCTCCTGCGAACCGTCGCGGTAGCGGAAGGACACGGTGCCCGCGGCCATGTCCTCGTCACCGACGATGATCATGAACGGGACCTTGAGCTTCTGGTGGTTGCGGATCTTCTTCTGCATCCGGTCGGAGGAGGCGTCCACCTCCACCCGCAGACCCTGCTTCTTCGCCGCCGCGGCGAACTCCTGCAGGTACTCGACGTGCCCGTCGCCGATCGGGATGCCGACCGCCTGGACCGGGGCCAGCCACGGCGGCATGGCGCCCGCGTAGTGCTCCAGCAGCACGGCGAAGAACCGCTCGATGGAGCCGAACAGCGCACGGTGGATCATGACCGGCCGCTGGCGGGAGCCGTCGGGCGCGGTGTACTCCAGGTTGAAGCGCTCCGGCAGGTTGAAGTCGAGCTGCACGGTCGACATCTGCCAGGTACGGCCGATGGCGTCCTTGCACTGCACCGAGATCTTCGGACCGTAGAAGGCGGCGCCGCCCGGGTCCGGGACCAGCGGGAGACCCTGCTTCTCGGCGACCTGCGCGAGGACCGCGGTCGCCTCCTCCCAGGCCTCGTCCGAGCCGACGAACTTCTCCGGGTCCTTGGTGGACAGCTCCAGGTAGAAGTCGGTCAGACCGTAGTCGCGCAGCAGGTTGAGCACGAAGGTGAGGGTCGTGTCGAGCTCCTCCGCCATCTGCTCGCGGGTGCAGTAGATGTGCGCGTCGTCCTGGGTGAAGCCGCGGGCGCGGGTCAGACCGTGGACGACACCCGACTTCTCGTACCGGTACACGGTGCCGAACTCGAACAGGCGCAGCGGCAGTTCGCGGTAGGAGCGGCCGCGCGCGTCGAAGATCAGGTTGTGCATCGGGCAGTTCATGGGCTTGAGGTAGTAGTCGGTACCACCGTCGAGCTGCATGGGGGGGTACATGCCCTCCGCGTACCAGTCCAGGTGGCCGCTCTTCTCGAAGAGCGCGCCCTTGGTGGCGTGCGGGGAGTAGACGAACTCGTAGCCCTCCTCCTCGTGCCGCTTGCGCGAGTAGTCCTCCATGACCCGGCGGATGATGCCGCCGCGCGGGTGGAAGACGGCGAGGCCGGAGCCGATCTCGTCCGGGATGGAGAAGAGGTCGAGCTCGTTGCCGAGCTTGCGGTGGTCGCGCTTCTCGGCCTCGGCGAGGAAGTCGAGGTGGGCCTTCAGCTCCTCCTTCGACGGCCACGCGGTGCCGTAGATGCGCTGGAGCATCGGGTTCTTCTCGCTGCCGCGCCAGTAGGCGGCCGCGTTGCGCATGAGCTTGAACGCCGGGATGTTCCGGGTGGTGGGCAGGTGGGGACCGCGGCAGAGGTCCTTCCAGCACAGGTCGCCGGTCTTCGCGTCCAGGTTGTCGTAGATGGTCAGCTCGCCGCCGCCCACCTCGACGTTCGCGCCGTCGTCGGTGGACGCGGCGCCCTTGATGCCGATGAGTTCCAGCTTGTACGGCTCGTCGGCGAGCTCCTCGCGGGCCGCCTCGTCGGTGACCACACGGCGGGAGAACCGCTGACCGCGCTTCTGGATCTCCTGCATCTTCTTCTCGATGGCCTTCAGGTCCTCCGGGGTGAAGGGCCGGGCCACGTCGAAGTCGTAGTAGAAGCCGTTCTGGACCGGCGGGCCGATACCCAGCTTGGCCTCGGGGAACAGCTCCTGCACGGCCTGGGCCATGACGTGCGCGGTCGAGTGGCGCAGGATGTTCAGGCCGTCCTCGGAGGAGATCTCCACCGGCTCGACGGTCTCGCCGTCCTTCACCTCGTACGCGAGGTCCTTGAGCTCGCCCGCGATGCGCGCGGCGACGATGGTGCGCTCGCCGGCGAAGAGCTCCGCCGCCGTAGTGCCCGTGGCCACCACGCGCTCGTCCCGCTCGGAATCGCGTTGGATGATCACACGGACGTCTGACACCGGTCTCTCCTGACTCAGGGGGTGCGCGGGCGAACGCCGCGCGCCTGAATCGTACCGAGCGGAGTGCCCGCGCCGCTAAACGGTTACCGGCTCCGGCCCGCGGCCCGCCCGGACGCCCCGAGCGGGTCCGGGCGGGCCGGAGCCGGTCGGCTCGACCTGGCTCCGCGAGGATCCGCGTGGGCGGGCCGTGGGGCGGACGCCCTCCGGGGCGCCTCCTCGGCTCGCGAACCCTGAGCCGGACCGGCCCGCCGCACGGCGGTGGGTTCGCTCGACCTGCGGGGACGCCCCGGAGTGCCCCCGCCCCACCCGGAACCGGGCGGGGGACGCCGGTAACGTGGCCCGTCATGCAGATACGTCCGCTGGACCTGAGCGACGACGCCACCGCGACGGCGGTGCACCGGATCGGGCACGCCGCGTACACGGTGGAGGCCGAGCTGATCGGCTTCGACGGGATCCCGGCCTTGGGTGAGAGCCTCTCCGAGATGCGGCACACCGACCTCCGCTGGGTGGGTGCCTTCTCCGAGACCGGCGCCCTGGCCGGCTTCCTCGCCTGGGCGCCCGAGCCCGAGGACGGTGTCTCCATCGACCGGCTGTGCGTGGATCCGGCCTGGTTCCGGCAGGGTGTCGCCTCGCTGCTGCTGCGCCATGCCCTGACGGAGCTGTTCCCGGGTCGCCCGGTCGAGGTCACCACAGGAGCGGCCAACGCGCCCGCGGTGGCCCTGTACCGACGCCTGGGCTTCACCCGCGGGCCGGACTTCTCGCCCGTCCCGGGGCTGACCATGGCCTCCTTCGGCCGGGCCGCCGAAAGCACCCCGTGGGAAGGTGGAAGGGGATCTTCCGACCTGGCATGAGGTGACACCTATGAGAGTGACCAGGAAGGCGGCCGCCCTGGGCGCCGCGACGGCCCTGCTCGCGGGCGGGATGTTCCTCGCCACCCCCGCGGTGGCGGCCCCCGCCGCCGCGTGCACCGGGGACCAGCTCTCGGCCACCGGCGCGGACCGGACGGGCTCCGACCGGGTCCGGTTCACGGTGGTCAACGAGGGCCCGGCCTGTGAGCTGCGGGGCTTCCCCACGGTGGCGCTCTCGGGCCAGGGCTCCCCGGACCAGAACAAGGCGCTGCGCGTCATCCCCCGAGGACAGGCCCGGCCGGTGCTGCTGCCCCAGGGCGCGAGCGCCTCGACGGTGCTGACCTTCACCCCGGTCCTCGGCGAGGCGGACGGCTACTGCGCCTCCGGCGCCGATCCGACCGTCGCCCCCTCGCTGGTGGTGGGGGTCGCGCGCATGGGCTTCCAGGTGGCACCGTCCGACGGCGGCCGGTTCGCCCTGTGCGGCGACACCGTCCGCGCCACCGCCTTCCGCCCCTAGGACGTCGTACCGTCGAGCAGCTCGCGCAGGATGTCCAGGTGGCCGTTGTGACGGGCCGTCTCCTCGGTGAGGTGGAGGAGGATCCAGCGCAGGTCGACGTGGAGGCCGTCGCGGACGGCTCGCTCGGCCTTGGCGTCCAGTGCCTGCCCGGCGACCAGTTCGCGGTGGCGGGCGCTCTGTTCGGCGTACTCGTCGAGCAACTGCGAAAGCGGGAAGTCGACCGCGACGCGCATCTCACGGTCGGGGTCCTCATCGGTCCAGGGACCCTCGTCCGCTTCGCCGAGGAAGACCACCTGGAACCAGTAGTACTCGACCCAGCGGAGGTGGTTGATCAGTCCGCTCATGGTCATCAGAGGTGAGCTCGGCAGGAGCGCCTTGCACGCGTCCTCCGCGGAGACGCCCTTGCACTTGGCGCGGGCGGTGCCGCGTGCGTAGTCGAGGAACGTGGTGAGCTGGGTGCGCTCGTCCCACGCGGGGGGCGTGTCGTCGATTCCGGTCACCGCACGAACGTTCCCGATCACTGCGGCCGTTGTCGAACTCTTTTCCGGCGGCCCTCCTACGGCCTAGTCGTCCGAGGGGAGGACGTCCTCCGGGTCGAAGGCCGCGTCCAGGGACTTCATCAGCCGGTCCCGCTCGACCTCGTCCATCGGTACCGGTGTCACCTCCGTCGCGTCGGACAGCCGTCGGAAACCGCCCCGGCGTTGGAGGCGACCCGTGACCCGGACCGGCAGGCCCACCAGGTGGGCGTGGCCCGCGATGCGGTACGCCTCCTCGTCGAGGGCCGCTCGGACGTACGGGACCTCCGCCCCGGCGAGCACCCGCAGACGTACGGTCCCCCCGCCCCCGGCGGCCTTGCGCCGCATCCGCACCACGGCCCCGGCGAGCCGGACCGGTACGGCCGGTTCCGCTCGGGTGTAGCGGGCGGCGGCCTCCCGCAGCACGGGCAGGTCGCCCGGGGAGAACTCCACCGGTTCGGGGCGCGCCGCGCAGCCCGCCGGGACCCCGGCCGCCGGCGCCCAGGCGAGAGCGATGCGGGCCCCCTCCGAGCCCCGGACCAGGGCGATGAGCGCCTCGGCGAGTTCCCGGCTGACCCCGGCGGCCACCGCCGCGTCGAAGGCCTCCATGCCACCGGTGGCCCGCTGGTAGTCCACCGCCTCGCGGGCCGCGTGCAGGGCGTGGTGCAGCCGGGTCACGGGTCCCCGGCCACCGTCCACGGGGACGTACGCGCTCAGCCGGCGCCCGCCCGGGGCGGGCCCCACCAGCACCCCGTCCAGGGTGCGTTCGGCCTGTGCCTGGTGCCGGGCCCCGTAGTACCCGGCCCGGGCCCGGTCGGCGAGGGCTCCCGCGAGCAGGAGTCGGCGGGCGGCCGAGCGCAGCTGTTCCTGCACGGGCCAGGAGGCCTCGCCCCGGTACCCGTAGGGCCCCTCCGGGATCTCCCGCTCCCAGCGGATCTCGTCGCTGGGCACGCTCAGCCCGAGGAGCACCTCCCGGGCCGAGGGCAGGCCGCTGTGCGCGAGGGCGGCGAGCGCCTCGTCCAGCAGGTCCGCGCAGTCGGGGAAGGCGCGGCTCTCCGGGACGAGCAGGCTGGTGCCGGAGCGGCCGGGCGGGGTCCAGCGGCCGTACCGGCCGGCCGCGCCGCCGCGCCGCAGCCATCCGTGCCGGTGCAGCAGCGCCCCGAGCACCTGCGGGTCGACCTGCGCGGGATCGGGGCCGCCCGGGGTGTACTGCGGGGACGGGGACGGCGACGGGGACGGGAGCGGTTCGAGGTGCGGTGAGTGCAGGTTCATCAGGGTGTCCCTCCCGACCCGACCCGGGTCATGATCTCGCACAGCGCACGGTCGTCGAAGATCCGCGTGGTCGGAATCCGTACGGTGGTGCGGCGCCGGCCGGTCACGGGTTGTCCGGCGAGGTTGGTCCAGTAGCAGCAGTGCCTCAGGTCGAGCCGGTCGTGTCCGGCGGCGAGCCACTGGTCGCGCTCCCTCGGCACGAGCATCACGACGAGGATCTTGTGGACGGCGACGGGCGTCCGGGCCAGCTTCACCAGGTGCTCGTTGTCGAGGGTGAAGCCGAAGGTGGCCCCGGCCGGGCTCGGCGGTATCTGGTAGGTCGCCTTGAGCTGCACCTTGATGGTGACCTCGTCGTCGACGACGTGTTCGGGCGCTCCGTGGGAGACGTGCCAGTCGATGCCGTTGTCGGGGAAGGGCTGGGAGAGCGAGCACCCGGCGGCGGCCGCGACGGCGTGCAGGTATCCCACCTGGAGGGTCTCCATGCAGGCGGTGGTGGCGAGCGTGCCGCGCAGGGCTCCGGTCCGCGGACCTGTCCCCTCGTGCAGCACCCCGCCCGGTTCGGGCTGTGTGAGCGCCATGGCCGGCTCCCCCATGCCTTGCGGGCTCTGCCGCGAGCGGTGCTGGGTGACGACCGGTCATGCGTACGGTCCCCCAAGGAAGTTGTCTCCGCAGCAGACCGCCCGCAAACGGCGTACGGGGCAAACAGCCCGGGTATCACCGATGCGGCGGGGGTCGTGTGTCCAGGAAGCTCCACCCGCCGCTCGGGGACGAGGAGTTCGCCATGACACGCTGGTACGAGGGCCCGCTGGCCGCATTCGACACGGAGACCACCGGGGTGGACGTCGAGCAGGACCGGATCGTGTCCGCCGCGCTCATCGTCCAGGAGTGTGCGGGCGGCCGGGTCCGCACCACGCGCTGGCTGGTCAATCCCGGTGTTCCGGTGCCCCCGGGGGCCACGGAAGTGCACGGGCTGACCGATGAGCACCTGCAGCGTCACGGGCGCTGGCCGGCGCCGGTGGTGGAGGAGATAGCCCGGGCGCTCGGGGAGCAGCAGGTGGCCGGCCGGCCGGTGGTGGTGATGAACGCGCCGTTCGATCTGACGCTGCTGGACCGGGAGTTGCGCCGGCACCGGGCGTCCTCGTTGTCGCGGTACCTGGACAACCGGCCGCTCACGGTGCTGGACCCGCGGGTGCTGGACAAGCATCTGGACCGGTACCGCAAGGGCCGCCGGACGCTGACGGACCTGTGCGCGCACTACGGGATCGAGCTGGAGGGCGCGCACGACGCGGCGGCGGACGCGATGGCCTCGCTGGAGCTCGTCCGGGCCGTGGGGCGGCGGTTCGCGGCCCGGCTGGAGCGGCTGACGCCGGCCGAGCTGCACACGCTGCAGGCGGTGTGGCACGCGGCTCAGGCGCGGGGTCTGCAGGCGTGGTTCGCGCGTCAGGGGACACCGGAGCCGGTGGATCCGCATTGGCCGCTGCGGCCGGACCTGTCGACGGCCGCGTAGGACGACAGGGGCCCGAACATGCGGAAGGCCGGTCCGTCGATGACGGACCGGCCTGTCCCGGTGGGCGATACTGGGATCGAACCAGTGACCCCTTCGGTGTGAACGAAGTGCTCTCCCGCTGAGCTAATCGCCCGGGAACGCACTGAACAATACAGAAGGCTCGGGGCTGGTTCAAACCGCTTCCGCCGCGGGGACCCGCGGGCCGCACGTCGGGTACCTACTCAGGGCACATCTGAGTACGCACACCCATGTCCTGACTGCGTGACCGCCGCCACACTCCGGATATGAACACGCCTCTGCCGCCCGCCGAAGAGCTGGCGCTCATCGACCGCGAGCTGGCTCAACTCGATGCCCGGCGGCTGTATCTGCTGGGCCGTCGGGACTGGCTGCTGCGTCTGATGCTGCAGCCCGGGTCCGGTCCCGCTCCCGTCCGTTGGGGGCCCGCGGTGTCCGCCGGGCCCGTCGCGCCGGCGAAGGAGGCCTCCGCCCCGAGCGCGCAGAACGTGCTGCTCACCCTGGGCGCGGTGCTGCTTGCGGTCGCCGCGCTCGCGTTCACGCTGGTCAGCTGGGGCTCGATGGGGATCGCCGGCCGCTCGGTGGTGCTCGCCGCGGTGACGGCGGCGGCGCTGGGCGCGCCCGTGCTCCTGCTGCGCCGCGGCCTGCGGTCGACGGCGGAGTCGGTCGCGGCGGTCGGCCTGCTGCTGACGGTGCTCGACGCGTACGCGCTCTACGCGGTCGGTATGCCGGACATGAACGGCACCGGTTACGCGGCGGGGGCGGCCGCCGTGCTGGCGGCCGCCTGGGCCGGCTACGGCTCGGGGCTGCGCACGCTGCGGCTGCCGCTGCCGGCCGCGGTGCTGGCGGCGCAGTTCGCGCTGCCGCTGGCTG
>NZ_JBGBPT010000075.1:0-47597 GCF_041106355.1 Streptomyces sp. BF23-19
CCACCTCCACACCCCGACCCCGCCCAGGACGGCCAAACCCAGCCCCGCCGGCGCTTGAGGCGCGACCACCGAGCCGCACCCGGACAACGAACCCGCACCACCCGGGACGGGACCCGCACCGCCCGGCCAGGGCAACGGCGGCCACCGGACCGCACCCGGGACGGGACCCGCACCCGCCCGGCCAGGGCAGCGGCCGGGTCAGATGCCCAGGGCGGCTACCGTCAGCTTGGCCACGGCCTCCTTGTCGCCGTCCAGCGTCACCGACGCCGCCGCCTGTCGGCCGAAGCAGAACAGCGTCAGCTCGCCCGGCTCGCCGGTCACGGTGACCACCGGCGCGCCCTTGTGCGCCACCGCCGTCTGCCCGTTCGGGCGCCTCAGCACCAGGCCCACCGGCGAGCGGCGCCCCGTCAGCCGTGCCAGCTTCTCCAGTCGGGACCACAGCGCGTCGGAGAACACCGGGTCCAGGTCCCGCGGGGACCAGTCCGGCTGCGCCCGCCGGACGTCCTCCGCGTGGACGTAGAACTCGACCGCGTTCGCCGCCTCGTCGATCTGCTTGAGCGCGTACACCGACATCCTCGGCGGACCGGTCCTGATCAACTGGATCAGTTCCTCGTACGGCTTGGCCGTGTACTCCTCCATCGCCTTGTCCAGGCGGGCCTTCAGCACGTTCAGCAGCAGGCCGCCCGCCGCGTCGGGCCGCCGTTCGCGCACCACCACGTGCGCGGCCAGGTCGCGGCAGGTCCAGCCGTCGCACAGCGTGGGGGCCTCCGGACCGGCCGCCTCCAACAGGTCCGCCAGGAGCAGGCGTTCACGCTTCGCATGGGTAGACATGCGGGCCAGCCTACGGCGGGAACCCGCCGAACACCCGCTCATCAGACGGACGGGGATCATCACTCCCGCCCCGGCCCGGCACAATGTCCACATGAGTACGTCCCCCCGCCCCGGCAATCTCGACCCCGCCATCGCCGAGCGCCTCAAGCGTTCCGCGGACGGCCTGATCCCGGCCATCGCCCAGCAGTACGACACCGGTGAGGTGCTCATGCTCGGCTGGATGGACGACGAGGCCCTGCACCGCACCCTGACCACCGGCCGCTGCACCTACTGGTCCCGCAGCCGCCAGGAGTACTGGGTGAAGGGGGACACGTCCGGCCACTTCCAGCACGTGAAATCCGTCGCGCTCGACTGCGATGCCGACACCGTGCTCGTCCGGGTCGACCAGGTCGGAGCGGCCTGCCACACCGGGGCACGCACCTGTTTCGACGAAGATGTCCTCCTCCGCGCAGCCGACTAGGTAGGGTCCCCCGAAATGGATCTTGAGACGTTCCGCAAGCTCGCGGCCGACCGCCGCGTCATCCCCGTGAGCCGCAAGCTGCTGGCCGACGGGGACACCCCCGTCGGGCTCTACCGCAAGCTGGCAGCCGAACGCCCCGGCACCTTCCTCCTGGAGTCCGCCGAGAACGGCCGCTCCTGGTCCCGGTACTCCTTCATCGGGGTCCGCAGCGACGCCACCCTGACCTCGCGGGACGGCCGCGCGCACTGGATCGGCACCCCGCCCGTCGGCGTCCCCACCGACGGCGATCCCCTTGAGGCCCTGCGCGCCACCGTCGAGGCGCTGCACACCCCCCGCGACCTCGCGGGCGCCATGCCCCCCTTCACCGGCGGCATGGTCGGCTACCTCGGCTACGACATCGTGCGCCGCCTGGAGCGCATCGGCGAGCACACCGCCGACGACCTGGAGCTGCCCGAGCTGACCATGCTGCTCACCTCCGACCTGGCGGTCATGGACCACTGGGACGGCACCGTTCAGCTCATCGCCAACGCCATCAACCACAACGACCTCGACACCGGCGTGGACGAGGCGTACGCGGACGCGGTGGCCCGGCTCGACGCGATGGAGGCCGACCTCGCGCGCCCCGCCCCGTACACCCCCACGCCGCTGCCCGCCTCCGAGCTGCCCGAGTTCTCCGCGCTCTGGGGCGGCGAGAAGTATCAGGACGCCGTCGAGGACATCAAGGAGCGCATCCGGGCCGGCGAGGCCTTCCAGGTGGTGCCCTCGCAGCGGTTCGAGACCCCCTGCCAGGCTTCCGCGCTGGACGTCTACCGGGTGCTGCGCGCCACGAACCCGTCCCCGTACATGTACCTCTTCCGCTTCGAGAACGGCTTCGACGTGGTCGGCTCCAGCCCGGAGGCGCTGGTCAAGGTCGAGGACGGGCGGGCCATGGTCCACCCCATCGCCGGCACCCGCCACCGCGGCGCGACCCCGCAGGAGGACAACGACCTCGCCGACGAGCTGATGGCCGACCCCAAGGAGCGCGCCGAGCACCTGATGCTCGTCGACCTGGGTCGCAACGACCTCGGCCGGGTCTGCGAGCCAGGGTCGGTGGAGGTCGTCGACTTCATGTCGATCGAGCGCTACTCCCACGTCATGCACATCGTCTCCACCGTGACGGGGCGCGTCGCCGAGGGCAAGACCGCCTTCGACGTGCTCACCGCCTGCTTCCCGGCCGGCACCCTCTCGGGCGCGCCCAAGCCGCGGGCCATGCAGATCATCGAGGAGCTGGAGCCCTCGCGCCGCGGCCTCTACGGCGGCTGCGTGGGCTACCTGGACTTCGCCGGGGACTCCGACACGGCCATCGCCATCCGCACCGCGCTGCTGCGCGACGGCACGGCGTACGTGCAGGCCGGGGCCGGTGTCGTCGCCGACTCGGTGCCGGAGCTGGAGGACAAGGAGTGCCGCAACAAGGCGGCCGCCGTGCTGCGCGCGGTGGGAGCGGCCAACCGCCTCCACAGCGCCTGAGGGCGTAGGGGATAGTGGGGTACGTGAGTGCCGTACCCCCACCCCGAACCGAAGCCGACGCCGAACCCGAGGCGACCCACGGCCCCGGCGGCCGCCGCAGCGTGGCCGTCGCCCTGCTGCTCGGCGCCCTCGGCGCCACCGTCGTCCTGCTCGCCTCCGGCCGGACCTGGGCCCGGGGCACCGCCGCCATCGGCAGCGACTCCCTCCAGCTGACCGCCGACGGGCGGGCCGTCACCGGCCTGCCCGCGGCGCTGGCCATCGTGGGCCTGGCCGCACTGGTCGCCGTCTTCGCCGTACGCGGCAGGAGCCGGCTGCTGGTGTCCGGGCTGCTCGCGCTCAGCGGTCTGGGGGCGGCGCTGTCCGCGGTCCTCGGCAGCGACGGCCGCCGGGTCCTGGACGCGCAGGCCGCCCGGACGACCGCCGACAGTGCCGCGCACGTGGCCGGGCTGACCCAGACGACCTGGCCCTACGTCACGGCCGCCGGCGCGGTCCTGATCCTGGCGGCCGGTGTGCTGGCCCTGCGCTTCGGCCGGACCTGGCCCGCGATGGGAGGCCGCTACGAGCGTGACGGCAGCCCGCGCGCCCGGACTGTCGCGGCGGTTGATCCGGACCGGCCGGAAGATCTGTGGAAGGCTCTGGACCGCGGCGAGGACCCGACCGGAGACCCGGGCGCCGACCGGGCCCACTGACCCGACCCCCCTGGACGGCGAGGCCGCCCGGTGCGGGACAATGGTCGCCGAGCGTCCGACACGGACGGCACGTTCGACACAGCAGCGCGACAGAGCAACGAGGAGCAACTCATGGCGGGCACTAGCCACGGACACACCCCGGCCGCCTGGACCGGTGTCATCATCGCCTTCATCGGTTTCTGCATCTCCGGCGCCTTCATGGTGATCGCGAACCCGCTCGGCTTCTGGGCCGGCCTCGTCGTCGTCGCGCTCGGCGGTGTCGTCGGTCTCGGGATGAGGGCCGCGGGCCTGGGTGCGCCGAAGGCCGCCCACAAGGACCTCGCCGAGGTCATCGCCGCTTCCAAGGTTCCCGCCAAGGTCTGAGCGCGCGAGCGGCGCGGTTCGTAGCGACGCGGTTCGAAGCAACGCGACCGAAAGGCGCGGCCCCGCCGGGCTGCGCCTTTTGTCATGAGCGGAGAGAATCAGCAGGTGGACGCCTTCCGTACCCCCGATGCCCCGCCGTCGCCGGCGCCCGTACCCGAGGCGCCGGGGCGGCCCGTCGTGCGGCCGTCCCGGGCCCGGCGGCTCGCCGTCCCGGCGTTCTACCTGGCCGGGGTCACCGCCGCCTTCGCGTACGTGGGGACCGTGGATCCCAACGAGCCCGGCCACTACCCGGTGTGCCCGCTGTTCCGGATGACGGGCGTCCTGTGCCCGGGTTGCGGCGGCCTGCGCAGCGCGCACGCCTTCGCGCACGGCGACCTGGTCACCGCCCTCGGGGCGAACGCGTTCGCGGTCGTGGGCTACTTCGTCTTCGCCGGGTTCATGGCCCTGTGGCTGGTCCGCGCCTTCCGCGGCGGGTCGACCCCGAGGATCGTCCTGCGCCCCAAGGCCTGGTGGGCGCTCGGAGCCCTGGCACTGGTTTTCGTCATTGTCCGAAATCTCTCTTTCGGCTCCGCACTGGCACCCTGAGCCCCCTGGGCAGGCCCTATGAAGCACGGATTCCGAATGTCCAGTTACTGGGACGTCGTCAACCGCGTGCGGAGGGCAACGCCTCCTGCGGATACCATTTGAATGTCGACCTTGCTGTTGTACGTGTCTGCAAGGCGGCCGACCGTCATCGACCCGGAAGGGGGCCGCTCGCGTGAGTGTGCTCGACGAGATCATCGAAGGGGTCCGCGAAGACCTTGCCGAACGGCAGGCCCGCGTGAGCCTCGACGAGCTCAAGGAGCGTGCCGCCAAGGCGCCCCAGGCCAAGGACGGCGTCGCTGCCCTGCGCGGCGACAGCGTCAAGGTGATCTGCGAGGTCAAGCGGTCCAGCCCCTCCAAGGGTGCGCTGGCCGCCATCGCCGATCCGGCCGGGCTCGCCGCCGACTACGAGGCTGGCGGTGCGGCGGTCATCTCCGTCCTCACCGAGCAGCGCCGATTCGGCGGTTCGCTGGCCGACCTGGAGGCCGTCCGCGCCCGCGTGGACATCCCGATCCTGCGCAAGGACTTCATCGTCACGGCGTACCAGCTCTGGGAGGCCCGCGCCTACGGCGCCGACCTCGTCCTGCTGATCGTCGCGGCCCTGGAGCAGGAGGCCCTCGTCTCCCTCATCGAGCGGGCCGAGTCCATCGGTCTCACCCCGCTCGTCGAGGTCCACGACGAGGAGGAAGTGGAGCGCGCGGTCGCCGCCGGCGCCAAGATCATCGGCGTCAACGCCCGCAACCTCAAGGACCTCAAGGTCGACCGCTCCACCTTCGAGCGCGTCGTCGGCGAGATCCCGGACCACATCGTCAAGATCGCCGAGTCCGGCATCCGTGGCCCGCACGACCTGATCGCCTACGCCAACGAGGGCGCCGACGCCGTCCTCGTCGGGGAGTCCCTGGTGACCGGACGCGACCCGAAGGCGGCCGTGGCCGACCTCGTCGCCGCCGGCGCCCACCCCGCCCTGCGCCACGGGCGGAGCTGACCCCACCCATGACCCACGACCGCTCCTCCGTCCGCAACCGACCGGGCTCCCGCCCGGTCGGCGTGCCGACGGCGCACGCGCCCCTGGCGCGCGGCTGCCGCCCCCGCGGCTGCCGCGCCCCGGCCCGGCGTGTGCACGGGCGGCGGGTCCGGTACGTGATCGGCTCCGAGCCCGGTCAGGTCAACGGCATGCGATGGCGCCGCGGAGGCGCGCTGTAACGAGGGCCGCCGCGGCCCGGTACGCGAGACGTACCGTGCCGCACGCAGCTCTCGTACGGCCTGACGTCCCGAGCCGCCGGCTCCGGACGCGGGCCGCTCCGCACCGTCCGCACGACATCCCCCAGCGGGGTGTGCGCGCCACGGGCGGACGGCGCAATACGGTGAATCCACCCCGCCGCATCTCGCACCCGTAGGAGCACTGGACATGTCCAGCGAGTTCTTCATCCCGGACCCGGAGGGTCACGTTCCCAACGCCGAGGGCTACTTCGGCGACTTCGGCGGCAAGTTCATCCCGGAGGCGCTCGTCGCCGCCGTGGACGAGGTCGCCGTCGAGTACGAGAAGGCCAAGGGCGACCCGGCCTTCGCGGCCGAGCTCAATGACCTCATGGTCAACTACACCGGCCGGCCGAGCGCCCTCACCGAGGTGCCCCGCTTCGCCGAGCACGCCGGCGGCGCCCGGATCTTCCTCAAGCGCGAGGACCTGAACCACACCGGCTCGCACAAGATCAACAACGTGCTGGGTCAGGCGCTGCTCACCAAGCGCATGGGCAAGACCCGCGTCATCGCCGAGACCGGCGCCGGTCAGCACGGCGTGGCCACCGCCACCGCCTGCGCGCTCTTCGGCCTCGAATGCGTCATCTACATGGGCGAGATCGACACCGAGCGCCAGGCCCTCAACGTGGCCCGCATGCGCATGCTGGGCGCCGAGGTCATCGCGGTGAAGTCCGGCTCCCGGACGCTCAAGGACGCCATCAACGAAGCGTTCCGCGACTGGGTCGCCAATGTGGACCGGACCCACTACCTCTTCGGTACGGTCGCCGGCCCGCACCCCTTCCCCGCCATGGTCCGCGACTTCCACCGGGTCATCGGCGTCGAGGCCCGCCGCCAGATCCTGGAGCGCGCCGGCCGGCTGCCCGACGCCGTCGCGGCCTGCGTCGGCGGCGGCTCCAACGCCATCGGCCTCTTCCACGCCTTCATCCCGGACGCCGACGTCCGCCTGGTCGGCTTCGAGCCCGCCGGGCACGGCGTCGAGACCGGCGAGCACGCGGCCACGCTGACCGCCGGCGAGCCGGGCATCCTGCACGGCTCCCGCTCCTACGTCCTCCAGGACGAGGAGGGCCAGATCACCGAGCCGTACTCCATCTCGGCCGGCCTGGACTACCCCGGCATCGGCCCGGAGCACTCCTACCTCAAGGACTCCGGCCGCGGCGAGTACCGCGCGGTCACCGACGACGCCGCGATGCAGGCCCTGCGCCTGCTCTCGCGCACCGAGGGGATCATCCCGGCGATCGAGTCGGCGCACGCCCTCGCGGGCGCCCTCGACCTGGGCAAGGAACTGGGCAAGGACGGCCTGCTGGTCGTCAACCTGTCCGGTCGCGGCGACAAGGACATGGACACGGCGGCCCGCTACTTCGGGCTGTACGACGGCGAGGGGGAGAACAAGTGAGTACCGGCAACCTCCAGCTGCTGAGCGACACCCTCGCCAAGGCGAAGTCCGAGGACCGCGCGGCCCTCGTCGCCTACCTGCCGGCGGGCTTCCCGACGGTCGACGGAGCCATCGAGGCGGTCAAGGCCGTCATCGAGGGCGGCGCGGACGTGGTCGAGATCGGCCTCCCGCACAGCGACCCGGTGCTGGACGGCGCGATCATCCAGACCGCCGACGACATCGCCCTGCGCGGTGGCGTCAAGATCGCCGACGTGATTCGCACGGTCCGCGAAGCGCACGAGGCCACCGGGGCCCCGGTCCTGGTGATGACCTACTGGAACCCCATCGACCGCTACGGCGTCGAGCGGTTCACGGCCGAGCTGGCGGCGGCCGGCGGCGCCGGCTGCATCCTGCCCGACCTGCCGGTGCAGGAGTCCGCGCTGTGGCGCGAGCACGCGCAGAAGCACGGTCTGGCGACCGTCTTCGTCGTGGCTCCCAGCAGCAAGGACGCGCGCCTGGCCACCATCACGGCGGCCGGCTCCGGCTTCGTCTACGCCGCCTCCCTCATGGGAGTCACCGGCACCCGCGAGTCCGTCGGTGACCAGGCCGCCGATCTGGTGCGCCGCACCCGCGCCACCAGCGACCTGCCGGTCTGCGTCGGCCTCGGCGTCTCCAACGCCGTCCAGGCCAAGGAGGTCGCGGGCTTCGCCGACGGCGTCATCGTCGGCTCGGCCTTCGTGAAGCTGCTCCTGGACGCGCCGGACCTGCCGGCCGGGCTGGACGCGGTACGCGCGCTCGCGGGCGAACTCGCGGAAGGCGTACGCCGGAGCTGACGCGCGTTCGAGCACGGGCACGGATGTCTGATCGGGTTCTGTAGCCCGATCGGGTGGAAGTGCGGGCAGGGAGGCACGCGAGTGCCTCCCTGCTTCGTTTGGCGGAACGTGAGCGAGAAGAACGACGGTGCGAACCGCGATGCGACGAAACGATCGGCCCGGGAACGACTCCTCGTGGAGCGCGAGCGGCAGAAGACCCGGGACAAGCGCCGACGGACCCTGGTCGTGGCGTCGGCGGTGGTCGGCGTCCTCGCCCTGGCGACCGTCGTGGGCGTGATCGCGGCCAACACCGGCAAGAGCGGCTCCGCCAAGGCGGGCCCGGTGGTCGCCCCCTCCGGGGCCACCGGCAAGGACGCCCTCGCCATCCGCTCGGGCCCGCCCGAGGCGAAGTCCACCCTCACCGTGTGGGAGGACTTCCGCTGCCCCTCCTGCAAGTTCTTCGAGGACAACTACCGCGACGTCATCCACGACCTGGAGGCCAAGGGGCTGCTCAAGGTCGACTACCACCTGGTCACGCTCATCGACCGGAGGATGGGCGGCAGCGGCTCGCTGAAGGCGGCCAACGCGGCCGCCTGCGCGCAGGACGCCGGCAAGTTCACCGCCTACCACGACCTCCTCTTCCAGAACCAGCCGCAGGAGATCGACGACGCCTTCGGCAAGAACGCGAAGCTGCTGGAACTGGCGGGCAAGGTCGACGGGCTGGACACCCCCGAGTTCCGCTCGTGCCTCGAGGACGGCACGCACAACAGCTGGGTGGCCAAGTCGGACGGCGCCTTCACCGCCGGACAGTTCCGGGGCACCCCCACCGTGCTGCTGAACGGCAAGGACATCCTCTCCGACCAGGCGAACCAGGTGACCCCGCAGAAGCTGAAGGAGCAGGTGGAAGCCGCGGCCAAGGGCACGGGAGGCGCGGACGCCGGAGCCGGGGGCGGGAAGGCCTCACCGTCGACGAGCTCGACCCCCGGATCCGGGACCAAGGCCGGGGCGAAGGCCTCGCCGTCGGCCTCGCGCACCGGGTCGGGCGGGTCCGGCGGGTCGTCCGGCGGGTCGTCCGGCGGGTCCGCGAACCGGTCCACCGGTGGGGCCTCCGGCGGCTCCTCCACCTCCTCCTCCAGCGGGTCCTCGGAGGACTGACCGAGGCCCGTTCCATGTCTGGATTTGGTTTCGTCCTGCCGGGCGGGTTGCGGTAGGCACCGCCCGGCAAGGTAGCGTCATGTCTGCCATGGACATTGCTTACATCCCCAGTCCGTCGACCGGCGTGATCCATCTCGGACCGATCCCGCTCCGCGGCTACGCGTTCTGCATCATCATCGGCGTCTTCGTCGCCGTCTGGCTCGGCAACAGGCGATGGATCGCGCGCGGCGGAAAGCCGGGCACGGTCGCGGACATCGCCGTGTGGGCCGTGCCCTTCGGCCTGGTCGGTGGTCGCCTGTACCACGTGATCACCGACTACCAGCTCTACTTCGGCGAGGGCCGCAACTGGGTCGACGCCTTCAAGATCTGGGAGGGCGGACTCGGCATCTGGGGCGCCATCGCGCTCGGCGCCGTGGGTGCCTGGATCGGCTGTCGCCTGCGCGGGATCCCGCTGCCGGCCTGGGCGGACGCCCTGGCCCCCGGTATCGCGCTGGCCCAGGCCTGCGGCCGCTGGGGGAACTGGTTCAACCAGGAGCTGTACGGCCGGGCCACCGACCTGCCGTGGGCGGTGCAGATCACCGCGGGCCCGAACCGGGACGCCGGGACCTACCACCCGACCTTCCTGTACGAGTCGCTGTGGTGCGTCGGCGTCGCGCTGCTGGTCATCTGGGCCGACCGCCGCTTCAAGCTCGGCCACGGACGGGCCTTCGCCCTGTACGTCGCCGCGTACTGCGTCGGCCGCGGCTGGATCGAGTACATGCGCGTCGACGAGGCGCACCACATCCTGGGCGTCCGGCTGAACGTCTGGACCTCGATCGTCGTCTTCGTCCTGGCGGTCGTCTACCTGGTGCTGTCGGCGAAGCTGCGGCCGGGCCGCGAGACGGTCGTCGAACCGGACCGGGAGGGTTCCGGCGACAAGGACGGTGACGACGCGGCTCCGGCCGACGCCGACACCGCTGCCGAGGCCAAGCCCTCGGACGCCGCCGACGCGGCGAAGCCCGAGCCGGCCGAGGCCAAGACGCCGGTCCTCACGAAGGACGCGCCCTCCGAGGCCGAGGCCCCGGAGGCCGGCAAGCGCTGACCGCAACGGTCCATGAGGGGGGTGCCACGCAGACCGCGGCACCCCCCTTCGCGTTCCCCGCCGCCACTCCAGCAGCCGGCCGGCGCCGGTGCCGGCCCCCAGGAGGCGGAGCCGCCGAATTCAGCCCCGCCGGCGTTTGAGGCGCGGGGTCCGGGGCCGGAGCCCCTGGGCGGGGTCCGAGGCGGCGGAGGGCGGGGTCAGCGGGCGGCCTCGCGCGCGGCGAGCGCGAGGGTGCGGTGCGCCGCCGCCACGACCGCCGGGTCCACGAACCGGCCGTCGGGCAGGGCCAGCGCGCCCGGCGTGGCCCGGGCCGCGCTCAGCACCTCCACGGCGGCGTCGACCTCCTCGGGCTCCGGGAGGTAGGCCCGCTCGATCACCGGGAGCTGGCGCGGGTGGATCGCCGCCCGGCCGAGGAACCCCAGGGAACGGCCCCGGGCGCACGAGACGGCCAGCGACTCCAGGTCCCGGATGTCGGGGAACACCGACTGCGCCGGGGGCGTCAGACCCGCGGCCCGGGCCGCGACCACCACCCGGGAGCGGCACCAGTCCAGGCCCGTCTCCGCGCTGACGGCCAGATCGGCCCGCAGGTCCGCCTCACCGAGGGAGAGCCCGCGCAGGGCGGGGTGCGCGCGGGCGATCTCGTAGGCGCGCTCCACCCCCACCGCCGATTCGAGCAGGGCGTGCAGGCTCACCCCGCCGGTGCGGTCGGCGACGGCCGTGATCTGAGCCGGGGCGCTGATCTTGGGCAGCCGCAGCCCCGCGAGCCCGTGCAGCCCCCCGAGGGCGGTGAGGTCCGCGCCGCCCCAGGGGGAGCCCAGGGCGTTGACGCGGACGTGGACGGGCAGTGGGGGCCGCTCGGTGAGCAGCTCGGCGGTCGCCGCGCGGGCGTACTCCTTCCGCGAGGCCGGTACCGCGTCCTCCAGGTCGACGATGACGGCGTCCGCCCCGCAGCCGAGGGCCTTGGCGACCACCTCCGGACGGTCGCCGGGCGCGTACAGCCAGGTCAGGATCACCTTGTGCCTCCGAGGATGCCCAGGCCTTCAGGCCGGGGAGGAATCGGACCCCTGCGGAGCAGAGCAGGGAAAGCCGAATCGCGGTCAGGGCGACTCGGCGTCCGCCACGGCGGCGGCGCGCTCGACCTCCAGGCGATAGACGATCTCGGAGTTGAGGGACCTGCGGGCGGACTTGGCCTGAGCGGCCAGCCATGCGTGCAGGTCGGCGGGCAGCCGGAGCGTGATGCGCTTCTCTTCATCCATGACCCCAGACTAGTGGGTTTCGAGTGTCCTACGAGTGGTAGAGTGACACCATGGCGACACTACAGAAGGCTGCGGAGGACGCTGGGCACACCCGGTACACCTACCGGCTTCGCGTGTCGTCGACCGCCCGCACCGGCCTTGAAGCCGAGTGGGCACGCTGCCGGTGGATCTGGAACGAGTGCGTGGCCATGTCCCGCAAGGTCCACCACCTGAACCGGGATGCGGCCGAGAAGACAACGTGCGGCCCGGCCCAGCTCGACAAGATGCTGACCGCGGCCCGCACCGCGATGTCGTGGCTGCGTGAGGGTGCGTCGGTGCCGCAGCAGCAGGCCATCCGCGACTTCGCCAAATCCCGCGCCAAGGCGCTCAAGGACATCAAGGCGAAGCTGCCGGTCCGGCAGCGCGCCGGGATGCCCCGCGTCAAGCGCAAGCGGGACGCGCTGCCCACGCTGAACTACACCGTGCGCGGGTTCCGGCTGAAGGACGGCCGCCTGTACCTGGCGGGCGGCATCGCCCTGACGGTCGTGTGGTCCCGCGAACTGCCGGCCGCACCCTCCAGCGTGCGTGTCTACCAGGATTCCGTGGGGCACTGGTACGCGTCGTTCGCCGTCGCGGCCGCGACCCAGCCGCTCCCGGAGACGGGCCGTGTGCTCGGTGTGGACTGGGGCGTCAAGGAAACCGCCACCACCACCAGCGACGCACACGACTTGCCGCACGCCCAGCACGGGACGAACGCCGCGCGGAAACTGGCCCACTATCAGCGGATGATGGCTCGCCGTAAGCCCGCACGCGGGCAGGCCGCGTCCAAGGGCTACCGCGAGGCCCAGCGGCAGACGGCGAAGCTGCACAGGAAGGTCGCCCGGCAGCGGCAGGACACCGCCCGCAAGTGGGCCAAACGCGTCGTGACCGACCACGACGCGATCGCCGTCGAGGACTTCCGCCCGAAGTTCCTCGCCAAGACCACCATGGCCCGCAGAGCCGCCGACGCGGCGATCGGCGTCACCAAGACGGCCCTGATCGAGATGGGCCGCAAACACAGGCGGGACGTCCGCCTCGTGCATCCCGCGCACACCACAATGGACTGCGCGTCGTGCGGAGCGAGAACCAAGCACGCACTTCCTCTTTCGGAACGTACCTACACCTGCACCACGTGCGGAGCCGTCTCCCCCAGGGACAAGAACTCCGCCCGCGTGATGCTTGTCCGGGCTGGTCTCAACCCGGCTGGCGCTGATCGTGTAAGAGCTGGTGGACCGCTGGTCCCCAGCCAACGTGAGCCAGGAATCCCCGTCCTCCAGGGCGGGGAGGATGTCAAAGGGCTCCCTCGGTCCGCAGTGCGGTGATCTCGGCTCCGGTCAGCCCGAGCTCGGTCAGGACCTCCTCGGTGTCCGCGCCGTGCGGGCGGCCCGCCCAGCGGATCCCGCCCGGGGTCTCGGAGAGCCGGAAGAGGACGTTCTGCATACGGAGCGGGCCCAACTCCGGGTCCTCGACCTCGGTGACCGTGTCGAGGGCCGCGAACTGCGGGTCGGCCATCACGTCCCGTACGTCGTAGACCTGGGCCACGGCCGCCTCGGCGTCCTCGAACGCCGCGACCACCTCCTCGGCCTTGTGCCGGGCGATCCAGCCGCCGACGGCCTCGTCCAGTACGTCCGCGTGCCGGGCCCGCCCGGTGCCGGTCGCGAACCAGGGCTCGGCGATCAACTCGGGTCGGCCGACCAGCCGTACGACCCGCTCGGCGATGGACTGCGCGGAGGCCGAGACCGCCAGCCAGCGCCCGTCGGCGCTGCGGTAGGTGTTGCGGGGGGCGTTGTTCGTGGAGCGGTTGCCGGTGCGGGGCTGGACGTAGCCGAGCTGGTCGTACCAGAGCGGGTGCGGGCCGAGCACGGTGAGGATCGGCTCGACGATCGCCAGGTCCACCACCTGACCGTGCCCGGTGCGCTCCCGCCCGGCGAGGGCGGTCATCACGGCGTACGCGCAGGTCAGCGCGGCGATCGAATCGGCCAGCCCGAACGGCGGCAGGGTCGGTGGCCCGTCCGGCTCCCCGGTGATCGCGGCGAAACCGCTCATCGCCTCGGCGAGCGTGCCGAAGCCGGGGCGGTGGGCGTACGGGCCGTGCTGGCCGAAGGCCGTGACGCGGGCCAGGATCAGGCGCGGGTTGGCCGTGGACAGCTCGGGCCAGCCCAGCCCCCACTTCTCCAGGGTGCCGGGGCGGAAGTTCTCGACGATCACGTCGGCGGTGGCGGCGAGCCGCAGCAGGGTGTCCCGGCCGCCCGGGGTGGACAGGTCGAGGGTCATCGTCCGCTTGTTCCGGCCGAGGAGCTTCCACCACAGGCCGATGCCGTCCTTGGCGGGGCCGTGGCCGCGCGAGGGGTCGGGACGGTCGGGGTGCTCGACCTTGACGACCTCGGCTCCGAAGTCGCCGAGCAGCGTGGCGGTCAGCGGCCCGGCGAACAGGGTGGCCAGGTCGAGCACCCGGAGCCCCACCAGCGGCCCGCCGGTGGTGGTCACGAGGCGGCTCCGGGCCGCGCCGCGGCGAAGGCGTCGGTCTCGGCGCGCGTCGGCATCGAGTCCTGGGCGCCCGGTCGCTGCACGGAGAGCGCGGCCGCCGCCGAGGCCCGGTGCAGGGCGGCGGGCATCGGCCGGCCTTCGCCCAGGGCCACCGCGAGGGCCCCGACGAAGGTGTCCCCGGCGGCGGTCGTGTCCATGGCCCGCACCCGGGGCGCGGGCACGGTCAGCGGTTCCGCGCCGCGAGCGGCGTACAGCGCCCCGGCCGCGCCGAGGGTGATCACCACCTCGGGCACCTCGGCCAGCAGGGCCTCGGCGGCCTGGAGGGGGTCGGTGAGCCCGGTGAGGGCGGCCGCCTCGTGCTCGTTCGGGACGAGGAGGTCGGTCGCGGCGAGGAGTTCGGCCGGCAGTGGTTGGGCGGGGGCCGGGGTGAGCACCGTACGGACGCCGTGCGCGCGGGCGGCGCGGGCCCCGGCCAGGACGGCGGAGAGGGGTAGTTCGAGCTGCAGCAGGAGGGAACCGGCGGCGGCGATGCGGGCCTCGTCCCCCGCCTCCAGACCGGTGACGGCGGCGTTCGCGCCGGGGATGACGATGATGCTGTTGCCGCCCTCGTCGTCGACGGTGATGTGGGCGGTGCCGCTGGCGCCCTCGACGGTGCGCAGGCCCGCCGTGTCGACCCGGGCCGCGGTGAGCGCGGAGCGCAGCCGTACGCCGAACTCGTCGGCCCCGACCGCGCCGATCATCACCACCTCCCCGCCGGCGCGGGCGGCGGCGACGGCCTGGTTGGCGCCCTTGCCGCCGGGGACCGTGCGGAAGGCCCGGCCGGTGACGGTCTCCCCGAGGCGGGGGGCCTTGGGGACGTAGGCGACGAGGTCCATGTTCGTACTGCCGAGCACGGCGATGGCCGTCATGAGCGTGCTGCCTCCTGTGCGGTGAGGTGGGCGAGGGTGTCGAAGCCGATGCCGTCGAAGCCGGGGACGCTGGTGGCGAGGCGATTCTTCAGGGGTGCGGTCCAGCGGTGTCCGATGCCGTCCGGGGAGCCGGTGAGCAGTCCGGCGAGGGCGCCTGCGGTGGCCCCGTTGGAGTCGGTGTCCCAGCCGCCGGACACGGCCCGGCAGACGGAGCGGGTGAAGTCCCCGTCGGCGTGGGTGAGGGCGGCGGCGATCAGCGCGGTGTTGGGGACGGCGTGGACCCAGTGGTAGTGCCCGTAGCGCGCGTGCAGCCGGTCGACGACGAGGTCGAAGTCCGTCTCCTGGCCGGCCGCCCGGATCCCGAACCGGACGGCCTCTGCGAGGCGCGAGCGGGGCGGTACGAAGGCCAGCCCGGTCCGGAGCGCGGTGTGGACGTCCGACCGGCCGGTGGCGGCGGTGGCGGTGGCCGCCGCGACGAAGAGGGCGGCGTAGACGCCGTTGCCGGTATGGGTCAGGGCGGCGTCCCGGTAGGCCTGGGCCGCGGCGGCGGCCGGGTCGCCCGGGTTGGTCCAGCCGTGGACGTCGGCGCGGATGAGGGCGCCGATCCACTCGCGGAAGGGGTTGTGGTGGGTGGCGGTGGCGGGGGGCTCCAGGCCGAGGAGGAGATTGCGGTAGGCGATGCGCTCGGCGGTGAAGGTCCGCCCGGCCGGCAGCTCGTCGAGCCAGAGGCGGGCCACGTCGGCGGTGGTGAAGCCCTTGCCGTGCCGCTGGAGCAGGAGCAGCCCGAGGAGGGGGTAGTTGAGGTCGTCGTCCTCGGGCATGCCGTCGATGTTCTCGGCGAGGGAGGTCGGGGCGGAGCGGCGGTTCCAGGGGTACGCGGCGAGCAGCTCCGGCGGGACGCCGCGTTCGCTGAACCAGTGGTTCAGCGGCCAGTTGCCGGCGCCGCGGGCCAGTGCCCGGATCCCCTCCAGGGGCAGCTTCTCGACGGGCTTCCCGAGCAGACACCCCACGGCCCGCCCGAGCCAGGCGGCTTCCAGCCGGGCCCGCAGGGCGGCCTCCGGGCCGGTCGGCGGGGCGGCCTCCGGCCCGGTCCGTGGGTGGGGCTCCTGCTCCGGGCGGAGCCGGCCGGGCGCGGCGGGCCGCAGGAGTTCCTGCCCTGCGCGGTCCGGCCCGCCGGACCGGCCGGCCGGCCGCGGATTCCGTTCCGGCCTGCCGGTGTCCGGGCCGGACCGGGGTTCGTCGGTCCGGGAGCCGACCGGGCCGGGGCGGGTGGGCGGGCCGTCGGCGTCCGGCACCGGGCCGGTCCGGCAGGCCGCGGTGATGTCCGGCCAGGACCGGGGTTCGTCGATGGGGGAGTGAGGCGGGAGCTGCGCCAGGTCGTCGAGGAGGCGGGTGGCCAGCGCGCGCAGTTCCGGTGGGGCCGGGGTGGGGGAGGAGCCGGCGCGTTCGGGGGCGGGGTGGCCGCCCGCAGCGAGCCAGGCGCGGAGGGCGGGGGCCGGGTCCCGGCCGTCCTCCGCGGCCTGGCGCAGTTCGTGCCCGACGAGGTCCTCGGGCTGGGCCCAGGTCAGCCGCAGGAGCCCGCACGCCGGGCCGGGCTCCGGGTCCGCCCCGGGCTCCCGCGGGGGGCGCCGGCGGGCCGGGCCCGGGGCGTCGTGGGATTCCGGCGGGCGTGCGGGTGCGGCCGGGGCGGACCCGGAGCCGCCCGTCACCGGTCTGCCGCGATCGCGGTGAAGGCCGACTCGTGGGACCGGCGGCGGGACCGGTCGAGCGCGAAGATCTCCCGGGCCACCGCGGCCAGCGCCTCGGCCGGCGCGTGCAGGTCGAGGCGGCTGGCCTCGGCGACCTGCTTGGCCCAGCCGGCCGGGACCACGGCCTCGCCGCCCAGGGCCCCGGCGATCGCCCCCGCCATGGTGGCGATGGAGTCGCAGTCCCGGCCGTAGTTGACCGCCCCGAGCACGGCCGTCTCGTACCGTCCGTCCGCGACGAGCAGCATGCCCAGCGCGATCGGGAGCTCCTCGATGGCGTGCAGGCGGGACGGGCGGCGGGCGTCCAGGGAGGGGGCGCGGTAGTCCGGGCCGACCGAGTCGTACGGGGCGACCGCCGCCCGCAGCGGGGCCAGCGCCGACTCGAAGTCCCGGTGGCGCAAAGCGACTTCGCGGACGGCGGCGATCGCGGCGCGCGTGCCGTCCTTGGCCAGGGACAGGGCCGTGTCCACCACCGAGGCGGCCGTCGCCGCAGGTACGCACGCGGCCGCCACCGCCGCCGCGAACACGCCGGCCGCCTCCCGCCCGTACGAGGACTGGTGCGCGCCGGCGACGTCCAGTGCCTCCGCGTACGCGCCCGCCGGGTTGCCCGCGTTGGCGATGCCCACCGGCGCCATGTACATCGCCGCGCCGCAGTTGACGATGTTGCCGCTGCCGGCCTCGCGGGGGTCGACGTGCGCGTAGTGCAGCCGGGTCACGATCCACTTCTCGGCGAGGAAGATCCGCTGGAGCGGGAGGGCCTCGGCCTCGAGTTCGGGGATCCAGCGGGGGTTGGTCATCAGGTCCGGGACCAGGTGCTCGGCGACGGAGTAGGCGTCGAGGTGGTCACGTACCGCCTTGTAGACCCGTACCAGCGCATGTGTCATCAGGGTGTCGTCCGTGACGTGCCCGTCGCCCTTGTGGTACGGGGCGATGGGGCGGGCCGTACGCCAGTCCTCGTGCCAGGGGCCGACGATGCCGTGCACGCGGCCGCCGTGCCGTTCCACGATCTGGTCCGGGGTCCAGCCCTCCACCGGGCCACCGAGCGCGTCACCGACGGCGGCTCCGACGAGAGCGCCGCGGGCCCGGTCCTCCAACGTGAGCGTCATGTCCGAATCATCCCTTGGGTGAGGTGAGTTCCGTGGCCGCGAGGAGCGCGGCGAGTTCCACGAGGTCGGTGCCGGCGAGGCGGGGGAGCGCGCAGCCGGAGAGGGTGCGGCAGGCCTCGCGCCAGGCGGCGGGGATCGAGTCGCCGCCGCCGAGGACGCCGGTCAGCGCGCCGGCCAGGGCGGGAGCGGAGTCCGCGACACGGGACAGGCAGGCGGCGGCCGGGACGGCCTCGATCATCCTGCCGCGGGCGGCGGTGGCGAGGGCGAGGGCCACGGGGACGGTCTCGGCGGCGGCGATCCCGTAGCTGTAGACGTGGTCGACGATCTCGTGTTCGAGGGTGGGGACGATGGCGAAGGCGCCCCCGTCCTTGTGGGTACGGGCGAGGCGGACGGCGTGCCGGGCGTTGCGGCCGATCTCGGTGGCCTCGGGGAGCTGTTCGAGGGCGGCGTCCACGGCGGCGTCGACGGCGTCGTCGGCACCGGTGGCGCTCAAGGCGGTGGCGACGGCGGCGGCCATGGCGCGGGCGCCGTGCACCCCGTCGCCGTCCTGGGTGTAGCGGGCGTCGAACTCGGCGAGGTCGGCCGCCGCGCGGGCGTCCCCGGGATGGACGACGGCGAGGACGCAGGCGCGCACGCAGGCGGCGTCGTCGAAGTAGTGCGGGTTGTCGTGGCCGGTGGCGGGCGGGCGCAGGCCGGTGGCGAGATTGCCGAGGCCGGCGCGGACGGAGATCCGGGCGCGCAGCGGGAGGACGGCGGACTCGACCTCGGGGGCGCGTTCGGCTGCCGCGGCGACCTCGGAGGCGAGGGCGTTCCAGGCGAGGTCGATGGCCGCGCGCATCCTTCTCGACCTGCTGAGGTCGCTGAGCAGGACGCCGGCGGCGGTGAGCACGGACTCGGCGACGAAGGCGGCCCATTCGGCGTCATCGGAGGGGCCGAGGCGCAGCGGTTCGGGGGGCTGGTTGAGGGCGATGGGGACGGGGAGGGTGGTGGTGGCGTTCTGCTCGGCGAAGGTGTCGAGCTCGCGGGTCAGGCGGCGGGTCCACTCGGGCATCCGGCTGGCGCGGTGGCGGGCGGCGGGCCACCCGGCCGCGTCGCCCGCGGCGAGCCCGAGGAGGAGCCCCTCGATCGGGCGGTTCCCCGGCGGGACCTCGACGGGCTGTTCCGGGGCCCGGACCAGGGCCGCGGCGGACCAGGTCCGGACCACGATCCGGGATCCCGCGGCGGGGTCGGGGGCGGGGGCGAGGGCGGCGATGTCCCCGGACCCGGCCCATCCCGTGGCCGGACCGGCATCCGGGGTCAGGTTCGCCGGGGGCAGTGCCGGCAGCGCGTGCGGGGGCGCTTCGGCCAGGGCCTGCCCGGCCGGGAGCAGGGTCCCCGATGCCCATTCCGTCGGCAGCGGCAGCGGCAGCGGCAGCGGGAGCGGGGTCGGGGTCGGGGCCGGTGGGGCGGGGCTCGGTGCGACGGCGGTCAGGTCGTCGGGGGAGAGGGTCACCTGGGGACCTCGCATTCCGGGGTGAGGAGGTCCGCGATGTCCAGGACGTGGTAGCCCCGCATCGAGGGGAGGCAGCTGCCGCGGACCGGGCCGATGGCCGAGGACCAGTCGGCGGGGATCGCGGCGGCGCCCGACAGCGCACCGGCCAGGGCGCCCGCCACCGCCGCCGTGGTGTCGGCGTCGCGGCCCATGTTCACGGCGGTGAGGACGGAGGACGGGAAGTCGCCCCGGCAGGCGGCGAAGGCGCCGAAGGCCAGGCCCACCGCCTCGGGGGCCAGGTCGGTCCAGGGGTAGCCGCCGATGACCACCGCCGAGCGCACCGCCCGTTCGCCGCGCGGGGCGGCGGTGACCGCCCGGCGCAGGGAGCGGGCCGTCCAGGAGTCGGACGGGATGACGGACAGGGCCGCCGAGACCACCGAGGCGGGGGAGCCGCCGGCCATGGCCGCGGCGACGCCCGCCGCGACGGCCTGGCCGCCGTAGATGCCCTCGCCGTCGTGGCTGACCGAGCCGTCGATGGCGACGAGCCGGGCCGCTTCCGCGGGTCGGCCCGCGGCGAACACGCCGAACGGCGCGGCCCGCATGGCCAGGCCGTCCGACCAGGCGTGCCGGTGCTGGGCCGAGATGGGTGCGGCCAGGCCCCGGCGGAGGTTCTCCAGCGTGCCGCGCTCGGAGAACCCGGCGCCCCGGAACGGGCCTTCGTCGAGGTCGGCGATCCAGTGGTGCCAGGCCCGCTCCACGTGGGAGACGGTGAGCGCCGAGCCGTGGCGGGCCAGCAGCAGCCCGGAGAAGATCGCGTACTCGGTGTCGTCCGTGCCCGCCGGGTCCTCCGACACGAAACCCTCGATGCGGCCCCACTTCGCCCGGATCTCCGACGGCTTCATGTTCTCCGCGGGAGCGCCCAGCGCATCGCCCACCGCGAGTCCGAGAAGAGCGCCCCTGGCCCGTTCGAGGAGGACCTGCGGATTGCATGCAATCAGCTTCATCGGCTCCATGGCGCGCCTCTCCCACATTCGATGGGGCTCATCATGAGCCCTTGGGGGATTTGTGCCATGGCATGTGGTTTGTCGCCCACCGCGAAACACCCCGCGAACACCCCCGTCACCCGGTCGCCGACCCGCAAAAGCCCAGGTAAGTACGGCCTTCCTTGCTGGCGGGCGACGGAAATCGTGCGTAGTTTCGAGGTGTTCAGGGGGAGCGGGGCGCGTCTCGGCGTCCGTTCGCACATTTGGGGAGATTTCACGCATGTCCATCATCGACATCGAAGCACCACTGCACACCGCCCACCGTGACAACCACACCCACCGTGACGTCAACGGTGGATGGCTGCGGCCGGCCGTCTTCGGTGCCATGGACGGGCTCGTCTCCAACCTCGCCCTGATGACCGGCGTGGCCGGCGGCGCCGTCGCCCCGCAGACCGTCGTCATCACCGGGCTGGCGGGTCTCGCGGCCGGTGCCTTCTCGATGGCGGCCGGCGAATACACCTCCGTCGCCTCGCAGCGCGAACTGGTCCTCGCCGAACTGGACGTGGAGCGTCAGCAGTTGCGCAAGCACCCGATCGACGAGATGGAGGAGCTCGCCGAGCTCTACGTCTCCCGCGGGGTCGAGCCGCCGCTCGCCCGCGAGGTCGCCATGCAGCTGTCGCGCGACCCCGAGCAGGCGCTGGAGATCCACGCCCGCGAGGAGCTCGGGATCGACCCCGACGACCTGCCCTCGCCGCTGGTCGCCGCGGTCTCGTCCTTCGGATCCTTCGCGCTGGGCGCGCTGCTCCCCCTACTGCCGTACCTGCTCGGTGCCACGGCCCTGTGGCCCGCGGTGCTGCTCGCGCTGGCCGGGCTCTTCGCGTGCGGCGCGATCGTCTCCCGGGTCACCGCCCGGTCCTGGTGGTACAGCGGCGTACGCCAGCTGGTCCTGGGTGGCGCGGCCGCCGGTGTGACGTACATCCTGGGAACCTGGATCGGTGGAGCCATAGGCTGACCGCGGCTGGAGTGAGACACTATGCGGTACGCAACATAAGTAGTCCGTTACTCGGCGGTTTCGAATCCGTGTCCGCCGGGAATCACACCAGGGCTCCGGGCAACGATGCCCGCCCTGCATCCGGACGTCCGCCTCGCGAAAAATCCTTAGCGCGCCGCGGAAGTCCGCTCTTTCTGCCTCGTGCAGTGTCCGCATGCTGGAATGACGTATCCGCTTCTCGGGATTGTCGTCATCATGTAATCTGCACGAAATTTCGCAGAGGGCCAACGTCGTCCCTCGGCTATGCACATATGCCACGACGACGACGGGAGAGCCGATGCGTTCCGCATCCACGCACTCCGCGACCGGCCCCAGCACCACCGCCTGGTCGCCCATGGACGGTCGCCCCGCCCAGCAGGGCATGTACGACCCGCGCAACGAGAAGGACGCCTGTGGCGTCGGATTCGTGGCGAACCTCACCGGCGAGGCCACCCACACACTCGTTGAGCAGGCCCTGACCGTATTGCGGAACCTCGAGCACCGCGGCGCGACCGGCTCCGAGCCTGACTCGGGCGACGGCGCCGGAATCCTCAGCCAGGTCCCCGACGCGTTCCTGCGCGAGGTGGCCGGCTTCGAGCTCCCCGATGCTGGCGGCTACGCCGTCGGCATCGCCTTCCTCCCCGCCGACGGCTCCGCACAGGCCGTCGCCGTGGAGCGGATCGAGGCCATCGCCGCCGAGGAGAACCTCACGGTCCTCGGCTGGCGCGAGGTCCCGGTCACCCCGGACCTGCTCGGCAACGGCGCCCGCGCCACCATGCCGGCCTTCTCCCAGCTGTTCGTCAGCAACGGGAGCACGGGCATCGAGCTGGACCGCAAGGCCTTCGTGCTGCGCAAGCGCGCCGAGCGCGAGGCCGGTGTCTACTTCCCGTCGCTCTCCGCCCGCACCATCGTCTACAAGGGCATGCTGACCACCGGCCAGCTGGAGCCCTTCTTCCCGGACCTCTCCGACCGCCGCTTCGCCTCGACGCTCGCCCTGGTCCACTCGCGCTTCTCCACGAACACGTTCCCGTCGTGGCCGCTCGCCCACCCGTACCGCTTCGTCGCGCACAACGGCGAGATCAACACGGTCAAGGGCAACCGCAACTGGATGAAGGCCCGCGAGTCCCAGCTGGCCTCCGAGGCCTTCGGCGACGGCGTGCTGGACCGGATCTTCCCGATCTGCACCCCGGACGCCTCCGACTCGGCCTCCTTCGACGAGGTCCTGGAGCTGCTCCACCTCGGCGGCCGCTCGCTCCCGCACAGCGTGCTGATGATGATCCCGGAGGCGTGGGAGAACCACACCTCCATGGACCCGGCCCGCCGCGCGTTCTACAAGTACCACTCCACCCAGATGGAGCCCTGGGACGGCCCGGCCTGCGTCACCTTCACCGACGGCACCCAGGTCGGCGCGGTCCTCGACCGCAACGGTCTGCGCCCCGGCCGCTACTGGGTCACCGACGACGGCCTCGTCGTCCTCGGCTCCGAGGTCGGCGTGCTCGACATCGACCCGGCCAAGGTCGTCCGCAAGGGCCGCCTGCAGCCCGGCAAGATGTTCCTCGTCGACACCGCCCAGAAGCGGATCATCGAGGACGACGAGATCAAGAACGAGCTGGCCGCCGCCGCGCCCTACGCGGAGTGGCTGGAGACCGGCGAGATCGAGCTGTCGGACCTGCCCGAGCGTGAGCACATCGTGCACACCCACGCCTCGGTCACCCGCCGCCAGCAGACCTTCGGCTACACCGAGGAAGAGCTGCGCGTCATCCTCGCGCCGATGGCCCGTACCGCCGGCGAGCCGCTCGGCTCCATGGGTACGGACTCCCCGATCGCGGCCCTGTCCGAGCGCCCCCGGCTGCTCTTCGACTACTTCACCCAGCTCTTCGCGCAGGTCACCAACCCGCCGCTGGACGCCATCCGCGAGGAGCTCGTCACCTCGCTGCTGTCCTCGCTCGGCCCGCAGGGCAACCTGCTGGAGTCGACCGCCGCGTCCTGCCGCAGCGTCACCCTGCCGTTCCCGGTGATCGACAACGACGAGCTGGCCAAGCTCATCCACATCAACGCCGACGGCGACATGCCGGGCATGAAGGCCGCCACGCTCTCCGGCCTGTACCGGGTCTCCGGCGGCGGCGAGGCCCTGGCCGCCCGCATCGAGGCGATCCGCGCCGAGGCCGACGCGGCCATCGCCAACGGCGCCCGCCTGATCGTCCTCTCGGACCGTCACTCGGACGCCGAGCACGCGCCGATCCCGTCGCTGCTGCTCACCTCCGCCGTGCACCACCACCTCATCGCCACCAAGCAGCGCACCCAGGTGGGTCTGCTGGTCGAGGCCGGTGACGTCCGCGAGGTCCACCACGTCGCGCTGCTCATCGGCTACGGCGCGGCCGCGGTCAACCCGTACCTCGCCATGGAGTCCGTCGAGGACCTGCTGCGCGCCGGTACCTTCCTGTCCGGCCTGGAGCCGGAGCAGGCCATCAAGAACCTGATCTACGCGCTCGGCAAGGGCGTCCTGAAGGTCATGTCCAAGATGGGCATCTCCACCGTCGCCTCCTACCGCGGCGCCCAGGTCTTCGAGGCCGTCGGCCTGAACGACGAGTTCGTCGAGACCTACTTCAACGGCACCGCCACCAAGATCGGCGGCGCCGGCCTGGACGTCGTCGCCAAGGAGGTGGCCGCGCGCCACGCCAAGGCGTACCCCGTCTCCGGCATCGCGGCCACGCACCGCGCGCTGGAGATCGGCGGCGAGTACCAGTGGCGCCGCGAGGGCGAGCCGCACCTGTTCGACCCGGAGACGGTCTTCCGCCTCCAGCACGCCACCCGCAACCGCCGGTACGACATCTTCAAGCAGTACACGGCCCGGGTGAACGAGCAGTCCGAGCGCCTGATGACGCTCCGCGGCCTGTTCGGCTTCAAGTCGGACCGCGAAGCCATCTCCATCGACGAGGTCGAGTCGGTCGCCGACATCGTCAAGCGCTTCTCCACCGGCGCCATGTCGTACGGCTCCATCTCCAAGGAGGCGCACGAGACCCTCGCCATCGCCATGAACCAGTTGGGCGCCAAGTCCAACACCGGTGAGGGCGGCGAGGACCCGGACCGCCTGTACGACCCGGCGCGCCGCTCCTCCATCAAGCAGGTCGCCTCCGGCCGCTTCGGTGTCACGAGCGAGTACCTGGTCAACGCGGACGACATCCAGATCAAGATGGCGCAGGGTGCCAAGCCCGGCGAGGGCGGCCAGCTGCCCGGCCACAAGGTCTACCCGTGGGTCGCCAAGACCCGGCACTCCACCCCGGGTGTCGGCCTGATCTCCCCGCCGCCGCACCACGACATCTACTCCATCGAGGACCTGGCTCAGCTGATCCACGACCTCAAGAACGCCAACCCGGTCGCCCGCATCCACGTGAAGCTGGTCTCCGAGGTCGGCGTGGGTACGGTCGCGGCCGGTGTCTCCAAGGCCCACGCGGACGTCGTCCTGATCTCCGGCCACGACGGCGGAACGGGCGCCTCCCCGCTCACCTCGCTCAAGCACGCGGGCGGCCCCTGGGAGCTCGGCCTCGCCGAGACCCAGCAGACCCTGCTGCTCAACGGGCTGCGCGACCGGATCGTCGTCCAGACGGACGGCCAGCTCAAGACCGGCCGCGACGTGGTCATCGCCGCGCTGCTCGGCGCCGAGGAGTTCGGTTTCGCGACCGCGCCGCTCGTCGTCTCCGGCTGCGTCATGATGCGCGTCTGCCACCTGGACACCTGCCCGGTCGGCATCGCCACCCAGAACCCGGTCCTGCGCGACCGCTTCTCCGGCAAGCCCGAGTTCGTCGTCAACTTCTTCGAGTACATCGCGGAGGAGGTGCGCGAGCTCCTCGCCGAGCTGGGCTTCCGCACGATCGAGGAGGCCGTCGGCCACGCCGAACTCCTCGACACCACCGCGGCCGTCACGCACTGGAAGGCGCAGGGTCTCGACCTGGAGCCGCTCTTCTACGTGCCGGAGCTGCCCGAGGGCGCGGTCCGCCACGCCCTGATCGAGCAGGACCACGGTCTGGAGAAGGCCCTCGACAACGAGCTGATCGAGCTCGCGGCCGACGCGCTGAACGCCGAGACCGCCGAGGCGGCCCAGCCGGTCCGCGCCCAGGTCTCGATCCGCAACATCAACCGGACCGTCGGCACCATGCTCGGCCACCAGGTCACCAAGAAGTTCGGTGGCGCGGGCCTGCCCGACAACACCATCGACCTGACCTTCACCGGCAGCGCCGGCCAGTCCTTCGGCGCCTTCGTGCCGAAGGGCATCACCCTCCGCCTGGAGGGCGACGCCAACGACTACGTCGGCAAGGGCCTCTCCGGTGGCCGCATCGTGGTCCGCCCGGACCGCGGCGCCGACCACCTCGCCGAGTACTCCACCATCGCCGGCAACACCATCGGCTACGGAGCCACCGGCGGCGAGATGTTCCTGCGCGGCCGCACCGGCGAGCGCTTCTGCGTCCGCAACTCGGGTGCGCTGGTCGTCTCGGAGGGCGTGGGCGACCACGGCTGCGAGTACATGACCGGTGGCCGGGCGGTCGTCCTGGGCGAGACGGGCCGCAACTTCGCGGCCGGTATGTCGGGCGGCGTCGCGTACGTCATCGACCTCGACCCGCACAACGTCAACGTCGGCAACGCGGGCGCCGTCGAGGCCCTGTCCGACACCGACAAGCAGTGGCTGCACGATGTGGTGCGCCGCCACGAGGAGGAGACCGGCTCGACCGTGGCCGCGAAGCTCCTGGCTGACTGGTCCGTCGCGGTGGACCGCTTCAGCAAGATCATCCCCACCACGTACAAGGCAGTGCTCGCCGCCAAGGACGCCGCTGAGCTCGCCGGACTCTCGGAATCCGAGACCACGGAGAAGATGATGGAGGCGGCGACCCATGGCTGACCCGAAGGGCTTCCTCACCACCCCGCGCGAGACCGCCTGCACCCGTCCCGTCGCCGATCGGCTGCAGGACTGGAACGAGGTCTACGTCCCGGGCTCGCTGCTCCCGATCATCAGCAAGCAGGCCGGCCGCTGCATGGACTGCGGCATCCCGTTCTGCCACAACGGGTGCCCGCTCGGGAACCTGATCCCGGAGTGGAACGACTTCTCGTACCGCGAGGACTGGACCGCCGCGTCGGAGCGCCTGCACGCGACGAACAACTTCCCGGAGTTCACCGGGCGGCTGTGCCCGGCCCCGTGCGAGTCGGCGTGCGTGCTCGGCATCAACCAGCCCGCCGTCACCATCAAGAACGTCGAAGTCTCGATCATCGACAAGGCGTGGGACAACGGCGACGTCACCCCGCAGGCGCCGGAGCGGCTGTCCGGCAAGACCGCCGCCGTCATCGGCTCGGGCCCGGCGGGCCTCGCCGCCGCCCAGCAGCTGACCCGGGCCGGCCACACCGTGGTCGTGTACGAGCGCGCGGACCGCATCGGCGGCCTGCTGCGCTACGGCATTCCCGAGTTCAAGATGGAGAAGGTGCACATCAACCGCCGCATCGAGCAGATGCGCGCGGAGGGCACCAAGTTCCGTACCGGCATCGAGGTCGGCCGCGACATCACCGCCACCGACCTGCGCAAGCGGTTCGACGCGGTGGTCATCGCGGCGGGCGCGACCGTCTCCCGCGACCTGCCGGTCCCGGGCCGCGAGCTGAACGGCATCCACTTCGCGATGGAGTACCTGCCGCTCGCCAACAAGGTCCAGGAGGGCGACTTCATGGCGCCCCCCATCACGGCCGAGGGCAAGCACGTGATCGTCATCGGCGGTGGCGACACCGGCGCGGACTGCGTGGGCACCGCCCACCGCCAGGGCGCGGCCTCGGTCACGCAGCTGGAGATCATGCCCAAGCCGGGCGAGGACCGTAACGCCAACCAGCCGTGGCCGACCTTCCCGATGCTCTACAAGGTCACCTCGGCCCACGAGGAGGGCGGCGAGCGGGTCTACTCCGTCTCCACCACCCACTTCGAGGGCGACGAGGACGGCAACGTCCAGGCCCTCCACCTGGTCGAGGTCGCCTTCGAGGACGGCAAGCTCGTCCAGAAGCCCGGTACCGAGCGCGTCCTCCCCGCGCAGCTGGTCACCCTGGCGATGGGCTTCACGGGCACGGACCAGGCGAACGGTCTGGTCCAGCAGTTCGGCCTGGAACTGGACGCCCGCGGCAACATCGACCGCGACGCCTCCTACGCGACCAACGTGGACGGCGTCTTCGTCGCCGGCGACGCGGGCCGCGGCCAGTCACTCATCGTCTGGGCCATCGCGGAAGGCCGCTCGGCCGCCCGCGGCGTGGACCGCTTCCTGACCGGCAGCAGCGCCCTCCCGTACCCGGTCAAGCCGACGGACCGCTCGCTGACGGTGTAACAACACCGGCAGCGCCCCCGCCCCCGCGAAGGGGTGGGACCCCTCATACGGCCCGTACAACGGTGTACGGCACACCGACACAGCGCCCGCCACGTCCCCGACCAGGGGTGGCGGGCGCTGTGGCGTTCTGTAGTCGTATCAATGCGTTCCGCTGAACCTGCGTCGCGGCGAGGACTACGCTCTTTCGCGGAGCGAGGGCACTGCGGAAGCGGGGAGTTGGCTCATGGCCAAGCCGAATGACGAAGCTGGAGCGCAGACGCCGGAGGAGTTCGCCCGTGAGGAACTGCGGGGGAAGCGAGAGGCGGCGGGGCTGACCCAGGAGGGGCTGGGCGAGCGCATCTTCGCCACAGGGGCGTACGTCGGGATGATGGAGAGCGGGCGTCGTCGGCTGCGCCCTGAGATCGCCAAGCTCATCGACCGGGAGCTCAACACGGGGGACTACTTCTTCCGCCTGGCCAAGGCCCTCAAGTCCAAGCACATCGAATACTTCGCCACCGTGGCCGAGTTGGAGGGCCTGGCGACGGCCACCTACGAGTACGCCTGCATGCTGGTTCCCGGGCTGCTCCAGACGGAGGAGTACGCCAGGGCCGTGATCCGTGCTACCAGCCCGACTGCGCTGGCCGAGCGTGTCGAAGCGCTGGTCGCGGCACGAATCCAACGCGCACGGCTCCTCGCTGATCCGGAGACCCCCCAGGTGTGGGTGGTCCTCCACGAGTCGGTGCTGCGGACGGCAGTCGGGGGGCCTGCCGTGATGGCCGCACAGTTGCGGCACATCTCGGCGTACGTCCGGGCCCATCGGATCACCGTGCAGGTGGTGCCGTTCGCGGCAGGCGCCCACGGCGCCCTGAATTCGCTGGTGCGCATCATCCAGTTCCCGGACGCGCCCGATGTGGCCTATACGGAGGGCCCCCACGCGGGGCAATTGCTCGACTATCCGGCCCTGGTTCAGCGTCACTGGAGGTCATACGATCTTGCCAGGGCCGCTGCGCTGTCGCCGGAGGTGTCCCTGACCCTGATCGAGTCGGTGACGGAGGAGTACGCGACATGCGCGCAGACGTGAACGCCCTGTCCTGGCGCAAGTCCTCGTACAGCAACGGCGAGGGCGGCGACTGCGTCGAGGTGTCCGACGACCTCCTCGACGTGGTCCCCGTGCGCGACAGCAAGCAAGGCGGCGCCGGCCCGGTCCTGGTGTTCCCGGCCGTCGTGTGGTCCTCGTTCATCCTCGACGTGAAGGCTCAAGCCTGACCTCGGGCCGCAACCCCTGGCGTCCGGCCGGCGGAATCACGGCGCCCGCCACGTCCCCGATCAGGGGTGGCGGGCGCTGCGGCGTGTGCGGGGTTACTCGGGCTGGGTGACCGTGGCGCCCCAGCGGGTGGTCGGGGTCGAGGCTGTCACCCACGCGGTGAATCCGCCGTGGATGCCGGTGCCGAGGGGGAGCGTGACGACCGTCGGGTCCGTGCCGGGGCAGTCGACGGTGAAGGGGGCCGGGTCGCGGTCCGGGTGCTCCTGGAGCCGGAACGACACCTCGATGCTTCCGCCGTCGGCGCAGCCGAACGTGATGAACGTGTCCAGCTGCGGGGAGAGGCCGCCCGAGACGAAGCCGCTGGTGCCGGCCTGGTCGGCGATCCAGATCAGGCCGTCGGGACCCGGGTAGCCGATGACCTCGCCCGTCGGCGCGGCCTGGGCCGGGCTCGCCGCCAGGGCCATCGCGAGAGCCGGGGCCAAGGCCGCCAGGGCGGTCGTGCGCTTCTTCATGTCGTCCCCCAGGTTGTCGTGTCGTCCGTTCGTCGGACAGTCGTGACGCTATCCAGCGGTACTGACATCCACCTGAGTACGCGTACTCAGCCGGGAGGGTCCTGTTTCCCGCCCGGCGCGGCCGCGATCGCGTCGAGCCGCTCCGTCCCCGATCCAGGCTGCTCGCGGCTGTGTTGACGCCCACTCGCTTGACAGCCATCGGACACGCATAGTCCTATAGTGCTAGGAAGCTAGATGAATAGAGGAGGACAGTGATCGAGTTTCACCTCGATGCCCGCTCCGGTGTCGCCCCGTACATGCAACTCGTCCACCAGGTGCGTCAGGCCCTGCGGCTCGGGCTGCTGTCCGAGGGAGATCGGCTGCCGACGGTCAAGGACGTCGCCGCCGGTGTGGCGATCAATCCGAACACCGTGCTCAAGGCGTACCGGGAGCTCGAATACGAGGGCCTCGTCGCGAAGAAGCCCGGGGTCGGCACGTTCATCTCCGGCACGCTCGGCGACGACTCGATCGCCGAGCACGAGCCGCTGCGTCGGGAGTTGCAGCTGTGGCTCGACAAGGCGCGGACCGCCGGGCTGGGCGAGGAGAGCATCGAGGCCCTGTTCCTGAGCACCTTCCGCGCCCGCACCGGCACGGACACGCACACCGAAGAGGAGAAATGACCGCCATATTGGAAGCCCGCGCGCTGGGCAAGCGGTACGGCCGCAAAGAGGCGCTGAGCGACTGCACCCTGAGTGTGCCGTCCGGGCGGGTCGTCGGCCTGGTCGGGCCCAACGGGGCCGGGAAGTCCACCCTGTTACAACTGGCCTGCGGGCTCATCGACCCCACCTCGGGCAGCATCGAGGTGCTCGGCGGGCGTCCCGCCTCCGGGCCCGGGCAGCTCGCCAAGGTCGGGTTCGTCGCCCAGGACACCCCCACCTACGCGGGCCTGTCCATCGCCGACCACCTGAAACTCGGCGCCCGACTCAACCCGGGCTGGGACGCACAGCCGGCCGAGGAGCGGATCCGGCAGCTCGGCCTGGACCCCGCCCAGAAGGCGGGCAAGCTCTCCGGCGGCCAGCGTGCCCAGGTGGCCCTGACCCTCGCCGTGGCCAAACGGCCCGAGCTGCTGATCCTCGACGAGCCCGTCGCCGCCCTGGACCCGCTGGCCCGGCGGGAGTTCCTGCAGAGCCTGATGGAGGTCGTGGCCGAACACGGGACCACCGTCGTGCTCTCCTCGCACCTGGTGTCCGACCTGGAGAGGGTCTGCGACCACCTGATCTCGCTCGTGGGCTCCCGCGTCCAGATCGCGGGCGACGTCGACGACCTGCTCGCCACCCACTTCCGGCTCACCACCGCCCGCCGCGAGGCGGCCACCCTGCCCCCGGGCATGCAGGTCATCCAGGAGACCCACACCGAGCGGCAGAGCACCTTCATCGTGCGCTCCGACAAGGCGGTCCAGGACCCCTCCTGGATCCTGGAGCCGCTCGACCTGGAGGACCTGGTCCTCACCTACATGAGCCAGGCCGCGGCCGGCCCCGGCCCCCGACCCACCCGGGAGAAGCAGCGATGATCTGGCTGACCTGGCGCCAATACCGCGTCCAGACCCTCGCCGCCCTGGCCGTCCTCGCCGCGATCGCCATATTCCTCGTGGTCACCGGCCTGCGGATGCGCGAGGTCTACGACAGCACCGTCGCCGGCTGCGGCAGCGACTGCGAATCGGCCAGGAACGCGCTGGTCGTCGAGTACCAGACCCTGACCTACTACGTCACGAGCCTGCTGCTCGCCGCCCCCGGCATCATCGGGATCTTCTGGGGCGCCCCGCTGATCGCCCGTGAACTGGAGACCGGCACCCACCGGCTCATCTGGAACCAGAGCATCACCCGGGGCCGCTGGCTCCTGGTCAAGCTCGGCGCCGTCGGTCTGATCGCCGTCGCCGTCACCGGGGTGCTCAGCCTCCTCGTGACCTGGTGGGCGAGCCCCATCGACCGGATCAACCTGGACCGGTTCACCGCCCTCATGTTCGGCGGGCGCGGGATCGTCCCCCTCGGCTACGCGGCGTTCGCCTTCACCCTCGGCGCCTGCGTCGGACTCCTGATCCGGCGTACCGTGCCCGCGATGGCCGCGACCCTCGCCGCCTTCGTCGCGATCCAGATCCTCGTGCCCTTCGCGATCCGCCCGCACTTCGTGGCGGCGGAGCACGCCGATGTGGCGCTCAGCTCCCTCGTCGCGGCGCCGGTCGGCGGCGGAGAGGAGTCCGGTGCGCCGAAGGACGCGTGGAACGGGAACCACATCCAGCTGAAGGGGTCCGGGGACGACGCCCACCTGCGGATCGGGGTGCTCAGGCCCGGCGTCTGGGTCGTGTCCGACCTCGGTACGGTCCTCGACCCCGCCGGCAAGGAGGTCCGCGGCGCCGAGGGCTGCGCGCAGCGCGAGAAGGAACCCTTCGAGTGCTTCGCCACGTCGGACCTCCACATAGAGGTCGACTACCAGCCCGCCGACCGCTACTGGACCTTCCAGTGGATCGAGACGGGGATCTTCCTCGCGCTCTCCGGGCTGCTGGCCTGGTTCTGCTCCTGGTGGCTGCGCCGCCGGGCCACCTGACCGGGTCGCGGAGAAGGAGAAAAAGGGGGCGGCCGAAGCCAACGCAACTGGCTTCGGCCGCCCCCTCGACCCTACTCGCCCGCGGCAGCGGGCCCGTCGCCCCGGCGACGGGCCCGGGCCCGCATCACTCGTGCAGGTGACCCACCCCTACCGGCCGGACCGGGTCGAGATGGGCCGGACGGGCCAACTGGGCGCACCGTGGGCGAAGTTCACGGCGGCCGCGGTCTGGTACCCATCTGGATCATGGCTCCCGTCCGAACCCTGCTGAGCGGCCTGCTCGGCGCCGCCCTGCTGATGCCCGTCCAGCACTCCGCCGCCCGTACCGCCGACGCCGTCGACGACGACATCGGCCGGACCGTCGACTACCGCGGCCTGCGCGTCACCCTCCCCGCCCACTGGCGGGTCGTCGACCTCGACGAGAACCCCGACGCGTGCGTGCGCCTCGACCTGCCCACCCTGTACCTCGGCCCCGCCGGCACCCAGGCCGAATGCACCGGCCGGGCCGTCGCCGGCCGCGCCGACACCCTGCACCTCGAACCCCTTGACGAGGCCCCGGAGCGCGCCGACGTCCCGACCGTCACGGTGAGCTCCTCGAGCACGCTGCGCGAGGCCCCGCCCCGCTCCGGCAGCAACGAGCTGCGCTACGCCCTGCGCCGGTCCGGGGTCATGGCCACCGTCTCCTACGGGGCCACGCCCGACGCCGTACGCCGGGTACTGGCCCGGGCGCGCGCCGTGGCGCCCCCGCCCGTCCCGACCCCCGTCGTCGCCGTGCCCACCACCGGTGGCCCGAAGCCCCGTAGCGCCCAGGAACCCTTCAAGGGCGAGGGCTTCGACGCCTGCACCGCCCCCACCCAGAAGGCCATGGACACCTGGCGGGCCGATTCCCCCTTCGGCGCGATCGGCGTCTACATCGGCGGGCGGGCCCGGGCCTGCGCCCAACCACGGCTCACGGCACGCTGGGTGCGGCGGCAGGCCCCCGCCGGCTGGCACCTGATGCCGATCTGGGTGGGCCCGCAGCCCTGGTACAACGCCGGCACCGGCCTGTCCACCGACCCCTCCGAGGCCGACGGGCAGGGCCGGGAGGCCGCCGAGGGCGCGGTGGACGCGGCCCGGTCGCTGGGCCTGGCCGAGGGCACGGTGCTCTACAACGACGTGGAGAACTACACGGACCGCGCCACCTGGGACGCCCCGGTCGTCGCCTATCTGACCGCCTGGACGGTGCGGCTGCACGAGCTGGGCTACCGCTCCGCCGCCTACGTCTCCGTGAGCTCCGGGGTCAAGGCGCTCAGCGCCCACCACCACCAGGCCCCGCAGGCCATGCCCGACGTGCTCTGGGCCGCCCGCTGGAACCTCTCGGCCACCGTCGGCGACGCCGACATGGGCCTGCCGAAGCGCACCACCAAGTGGGCCGGCCCCCGCCGGGCCCACCAGTTCCGCGGCGACCACAAGGCCACCTACGGCCGGGTCACCCTCACCATCGACCGCAACTGGGTGGACGTGAACCCCACCGCACTCGGCCCGGTCGGCGGCCTCCCCCCGCTCAGCTAGTCCGTTTCTCCGGCTCAGGCGTCCGGCGCCGGGTCCTCGCGCGGGGGTTCGTCGTCGTCGCCGCGGCGCAGGGTGTGGAGGCCGTGCTGCGGGGTCCAGGTGCGGATCACCAGGTCGTCGCCCTGCACGTGAACGTGGACGACCTCCGTCAGGTCGGCGTGGAAGAGGTGGAACGGGTGCGGGGTCGCGGTCTCCTCCGCGTACCGGTGCAGTTCGGGCGGGTCCACGAGTTCCACCGCGCGCCCGGAGATCCGTACGTCCCCGTGCGGCATGTCCTCGCCCGCGCCCGGGTTGGTGTGCAGGGCGAAGCGCGGGTCGTGCTGGAGGTCCCTGGCCTTCATCGAGCCGAACATCATGCCGAGCCACAGCTCCCCGCCCCGGATGTCGACATTCAGTCCGGTCGCGCGGGGGGAGCCGTCCTTGCGCAGGGTGGCCAGGACGTGGTGCGGGTACTGCGCGAAACGGGCCTGGACGGCCGCAGCGAACTCCGGTTCCGCCTTCTCGAAGACTGCCCAGCTGGTATGCGTCATACGTCCATCAAAGCGCGGGCACCGGCGGTCACCGGTCAGGCGCGCACGATGCCCGCACTCCGCGCCGCCGCCAGCCACACCGGGAAATCCCCGACCAGGCGGTCGTACAGTTCCCCGTCCGACACCGTGCGGGGGTCCGCTCCCGCGTGGAAGTAGCCCGCGTTGTCCACGGCCCGCTGCGCCGGCACCGGCAGCTCGTCCAGCCGGCGCAGGAAGTCGAACTGCGTGCTGCGCGTGTTCCCGAAGCCGACGAACTGCCAGAAGAGCGGCAGCCGGGCCGCCTTGCACAGGTACCGCTCCGCCGCGAGCTTGTTGATCGGGCCGCCGTCGGTCTGGAAGACGACCAGGGCCGGGGCCGTCGCCCCCGAGTCCAGGTAGTGGTCGATGACCGCGTCCATCGCCGCGTGGTAGGCCGTCTTGCCCATGTGGCCCAGCCGGGAGGCGATCTCGGTGACCCGGCCCTCGTGCCCGGCCAGCGAGATCTCCTCCACCGCGTCGACCTCGGTGGAGAAGAAGACCACCGGTACGCGGGCGTCGTCGTCCAGGTGCGCGGACAGTCCGAGTACCCGGTCCGCGAGGGCCTGCACGCTGCCGTCGGCGTAGTACGGCTTCATCGATCCGGAGTAGTCCAGGACCAGGTAGACCGCGGCCCGTCCGCCCTCCATGCCGTACTTGCGCAGGGAGACCCCGGCGCTCTTGTAGAGGCTCACGAGCGCCGGAGCCGTCTCCTCGACCTTGCGGAGGTTGATCGCACTGCCCGTCATGGGGCGAGCGTACGGCAGCGCGCCGGCCCCGTCGGGCGAGAGCCGCTGTTCCGCTTCCGGCGGTCCTACGGGCGCCTGTCGCGCGGCTCGTGCCCGTCCCGCCCGGCGGCCGATGCGTCGATGTCGTCGAGCATGGCGGCCGCGAGGTCGCGCTCGGAGGCGTAGTACCGCTCGGCCCACTTGAGGGTGAGCATCGGGTACGCCCAAGCGCTCTCCTCCTTCGCGCCCTCCGCGTCGGCCATCGCGCGACGGCGCATCTTCTCCGCGAACTCCTGATGCCGGCCGAGGACTGCGCGCATCTGCTCCGGATCCAGCAGGTGGCCCAGCCACAGTCGCAGCATCGGCCCGTGCTTGAGGACGGGCGGGTCGACGGGGGCCTCGCGGGCCCACTCGCGTACGGCCGTCATGCCCTCGTCCGTGATCCGGTAGACGCGCTTGTCGCGCGTCCCGGTGTCCTGGGAGACCATCCGCGAGGAGGCGTAGCCCGCCTTCTCCAGGCGCTTGAGCTCGCTGTAGATCTGGCTGAACGACGGGCTCCAGTAGAAGAACCGCAGCGACCGGTCCGACCACTTCTTCAGGTCGTAACCGGAGAGTTCCTCTCCGAACGAGAGCAGCCCGAGCACCGCCCAGCTGGTCGCGGGGAGCGCGCGCTTGTTCGTCTCGTCTGCCACGCAGCGCAGTCTACGACCGGCCCCGACGGCACCCTTCCCCCTGCGGTGTATGACTGCTAGAAGTATTTCTATTAGAAATAGTGACCGCAGGGACCGGATGGAGGGACCTCACCGTGAAGTTCTCGATGATCTTCGAGGCGCAGCTCGTCGACCCCACCCCCGAACGCGAACGCCAGGTCATCCACGACTGCGTCGAACAGGCCGTCCTCGCCGAGGAGATGGGCTTCGACCGGATCTGGGCCGTCGAGCACCACTCCCTGACCCGGTACGCGCACATGAGCGCCTCCGAGATCTTCCTGACCTGGGTGGCCGCCCGCACGAGCCGGATCCGGATCGGCCACGGCGTCGTCACCATGCCCTTCGGCTACCAGCACCCGGTGCGGGTCGCCGAGCGCGCCGCCATGCTCGACGTGCTCTCCGGCGGCCGCGTCGACATCGGCGCCGGGCGCGGTGCCACCCGCCAGGAGATGTCCATGTACGGGGTCAGGCCCGAGGACACCTACCCGCAGACGGAGGAGGCGCTACGGATCTTCTCCTCCGCCTGGAAGGAGGAGACCTTCGAATGGCACGGCTCCATCGACATCGGCCCCGGCGCGATCCTGCCCCGCCCGGTCCAGGACCCGCACCCGCCGCTGTTCATGGCCTGCTCCAAGCACGACACCCTCAAGCTGGCCGCCGAGCTCGGCATCGGCGCCCTGGTGATGGGCTTCGCCGGCGCCGACGACGTACGCGCCATGCGCAAGGTCTACGACGAGGCCATCGCCACGCGCGGCGCCGAGCGCCTCGTCTCGACCGGGGTCAACGACCACTTCTCCGCCCTCTGCCCGACCATCGTCCTCGACGACGCCGAGCGGGCCCTGCGTCTGGGCACCCGCGGGCAACGCTTCTTCGCCGAGTCCATCGCCCATTGGTACGGCAACGGCCCCGAGCCGACCGGATACGCGGACGACGAGAGCGCCGACTCGCATGTCGCGGCCCTGGCCAGGGGACGGGAGGAACTCGTCGCCAGACTGCACGAGGCGAACATCCCCGCCCGCCCGGTCGACACCGGCACCTACAACGCCGAGCACGCGTACGGCAGCGCCGAGACCGCCATCGCCTACGTCGAGCAGCTCCGCCGGATCGGCGTCGACGAGGTGATGTGCCTGATCCAGATGGGCACCGTCCCCCAGGAGGCGTGCATGGAGACCATCCGCCAGTGGGGCGAGAAGGTCATCCCGCACTTCCGCGCCCTGGAGGGCTGAGCCATGGGGAAGCAGCTCGACGGCAAGGTCGTCGTGATCACCGGCGCCGGGCGCGGCCAGGGCGCCGCCGAGGCCCGGTCCTGCGCGGCGGCGGGGGCCCGGGTCGTCGTCACCGACGTACGGGAGGACGAGGGTCGGGCGGTGGCCGCCGAACTCGGCGACCAAGGGCTGTACGTCCGCCACGACGTGGCCGACCCGGCGAGCTGGGCGACGGTGGTGAAGGAGGCGCTCCGCGCCTTCGGTACGGTCTCGGCCCTGGTCAACAACGCGGCCCTGTGGCGCACCGCCCACGTGGAACAGCAGCGGCCGGCGGACTTCGAGGCGCTCCTGCGGGTCAACCTGCTCGGCCCGTTCCACGGCATCCAGGCGGTCGCGCCGGTGCTGCGCGCGGGCGGCGGCGGCTCGATCGTCAACATCTCCTCCACCGCCGGACTGGTCGGGATACCCGGCCACGCCGCCTACGGATCCACCAAGTTCGGGCTGCGCGGGCTGACCCGGTCGGCGGCGCTCGACCTCGCCCGGGACCGGATCCGGGTCAACTCGGTGCACCCGGGGGCCATCGACACCCCGATGGTGGCCGAGGCGGTGGCCGGCCGGGACTGGTCGCACGTACCGCTGGGGCGGATGGGCCGCCCGGAGGAGGTCGGGGAGCTGGTCCTCTTCCTCTGCTCGGACGCGTCCTCGTACGTGACGGGGAGCGAGTTCACCGTGGACGGGGGGATGACGACGGCATGAGCGGCCCCCACACCCCCGACCCCCACACCCCCGACCCCCTCTCGCCCGAGGCCAGGCGGCTGTGCGACGCGATGGCCGCCGGCTTCCCCGGACCGGGCGACATCCACGCCCTGCGGGCGGCCTCGGCGTCCGGGTCCGGCCGCGCGGGCCCGGCCATGGCCTCGGTGTCCGACACGGACGCGGGCGGGGTCCCGGTCCGGATCTACGATCCCGCGCCGGGCCCGGCCGACCGGCCCCTGGTCGTGTACCTGCACGGCGGCGGCTGGGTCATGTGCGGTCCGGACTCCCACGACGCGACCTGCCGCTCCCTGGCCGTGGCCGCGGGCGCGGTGGTCGTTTCGGTGGACTACCGGCTCGCCCCGGAACACCCCTGGCCGGCGGCGCCGGACGACGCGCTCACCGTCCTGCTCTGGGCCCGGGACCGGGCCCGCGCGCTCGGCTGCGACCCCGGCCGGGTGGTGCTGGCGGGGGACTCCAACGGTGGCAACCTCGCCGCCGTGACCGCCCTGCGCGCCCCCGAACTCGTCGCGGGCCAGGTGCTGTTCTATCCGCCGCTGGACGCCTGGATGGACTCCGCCTCCGTGGAGACGTACGCGGAGGGCTACTTCCACACCGCCGCCCACATGGCCTGGTACTGGGACCAGTACGGCGGCGACCCCGAGCACCCGCACGTCTCGCCGCTGCGCGCCCCCGACCTGTCGGGCCTGCCGCCCGCACTGATCGTCCTCGCCGACTGCGACGTGCTGCGCGACGAGGGCCTCGGCTACGCCCGCCGGCTGGCCGCGGCCGGCGTCGACTGCGTGCTCCAGCTCCACCCGGGGGTCTTCCACGGCTTCCTGGGCCTGCCGCTGCCGGCGGGCGCCGCCGCGCTCCGGGCGGCCGGGGCCTGGGTGGCGGGGGTGGGAAGGGCGGGGCGGCCGGATTCGAACCGGCGTCCTCCCGCAGTGGAGTAGGCGCACCGCCTCTGTGCAACGACCCCGCCCAGGTGGCGGATCCCACCGACCCCCCGGGCATGATGTGTCCATGGCTGAACTGATACGGAGGCTGCCGGGCGCGGTTCTGCGCAACTGCCTTCTCCTGGCAGCGGAGTTCGGTGCGATCTGGCTGCTACGGGGCCCCGAGGGCGCCTGGATCCCGGTCCTGCTGGCCGTCTTCGTCCTCGGCGCGGCCGTACCGCACGGCACCGGCGCGGAGTTCGTCGCCCGCACCTCCGTCGCCCTCCTCGCGGTCGGCATCGCGGTGGCCGGCGGGATCACCTGGGACCGGCACACCCTCCACGACCGTGGCCGGGAGGAACAGGCGGTCGTCGCCGAGCGGACCGTGGAGGAGGGCGGCTCGACCTCCACCCCGTCGCTGCGACTGCGCACGGCGGCCGGCCGGGACCTGCCCGGCCCGGTGGCCATGGACCTCCCGGTCGGCGCCCGACTGACCGTGACGGTGGACCCCGACGGCCCGGCCTGGGCCGTGGGCGGGCGCCCGGACCGGCCGCTCTGGCCGGTGGCCGGCACCGGGGCCCTGATCCTGCTCCAGACCGTCCTCGTCGGCCGGCTCTCCCTGCGCCCCCGGACCTGAAGGGTGTCCATCGCAGGGTGCAAGTACCCCGATCTTGTTGCCGGTTGTGTGATCGAAAAGAATGGACGCATGACGACACGTGCCCGTTCCTTCGACGCAGCAGCCGCTTCGTACGCGGCCCACCGCCCCAGCTACCCCCCGGCCCTCTTCGACGCCGTCGAGGCCCTCACCGGTCGACCGCTCGCCGGGACCCGGGTGGCCGACGTAGGAGCCGGGACCGGCATCGCCACCACGCTCCTGCACGAGCGCGGGGCCGAGGTCGTCGCCGTGGAGCCCGGGGACGGGATGGCCGCCGAGTTCCGCCGCACCTACCCCCGCATCCCGATCGTGCGCGGCGACGGGGACCGGCTGCCGCTGGCCACCGGCTCCGTCGACCTGATCACCTACGCCCAGGCCTGGCACTGGACCGACCCGGCCCGCTCCGTGCCCGAGGCCCGGCGGGTGCTGCGCCCCGGCGGCGCGCTCGCCCTCTGGTGGAACGACACGGACACCACCGTCCCGTGGACCGCCGAACAGGAGGAGCGGCTCCGGGTCTTCTTCGAGGTCAAGGGGCAGACCTACCGCACCCTGCCGGAGGGGCTCGGCGAGTTCGCCACCCGCTCGGTGCCGTGGTCCCGGCGCATCACGCTGGACGACCACCTCGCCAACCTCGCCAGCCACTCCGCCTTCCTGGTCCTGGGCGAGGCCCGCACCCGTGAGTACTTCGCGGCGGAGCGGGAACTGCTGAGCCCGCTCTTCCCGGACGGCATCGTCGAGGAGCGGTACGTCGTGAGCCTCAACGTCGCGGTGGTGTGAGGGACCGCAGCACCTCGGCCCGGCAGGCCGACGGCGTTCCCCAGGCATCGCGCAGGGGGCGGGCCTTGCGCAGCCACAGCGACAGGTCCAGCTCCTCGGTGTAGCCCACCGCACCGTGGAGCTGGAGCGCCGTCATCGCCGCCCGGTACGACGCCTCGCCGGCCGCCAGTTTCGCCGCCGCGACCTCACCCGGCCCCTGCGACAGGGCCGCCGCCCACACCAGCGGGCGCGCGAACTCCAGGTCGAGAAGGGTGTCCGCCAGCCGGTGCTTGACCGCCTGGAAGGTCCCGATCGGCGTCCCGAACTGCGTACGCCGCTTCGCGTACTCCACCGTCCTGGCCAACAGCGCCTCGCCGACACCCAGGCACTGGGCGGCCGCCAGCAGCCGGGCCCAGCGTCCGGCCACTTCGGCCGCCCGGGCCACCGCCGGGCCCTTCGCCAGCAACTCACCGCCGCCGGCCGGCGGCAGGGACAGCCGGCGCGCGGGGTCCGTCGACCGGAGGATCTCACCGGGGCCGGCCGCCAGCCGCAGTTCGCCGGCCGCGGACACGGTGAAGCAGTACGTCGCCGCGTCCGCGTCCAGGGCGTACGGGCTCCCGCCCGGCAGGGTCAGCGTGGCCGACGCCTCGCCCCGCGCCAGCCCCGGCAGGAACCGCTTGGCGAGCGTCTCGTCCGCCAGCTCCGCCAGCAGCACCGCCGCCGCGGCGCTCTCCACCACCGGCCCCGGCACCCCGGCCCGGCCCAGCTCCACGAAGCCGAGGGACAGCTCCAGCGGGAGCAGGCCCACCCCGTCGTAGGCCTCCGGCGCGGCCAGCGCGAACAGGCCCGTACCCGCGAGCCGGGCCCACAGCGCCCGCCCGGGCCCGGCGTCGCCGGCCGCCCAGGCCCGTACCGCCGCCGGGACCCGCGCCGAACCCAGCAGGGAGCGCACCGTACGGGCGAAGTCCGACTGCTCGTCGGTCAGCAGGAAGCGCATCAGCGGCGGCCCTTCGGGAGGCCGAGCAGCCGCTCGGCGATGATGTCGCGCTGGATCTCGTTCGTCCCGGCGTAGATCGGCCCGGCCAGGGAGAACACCCACGGCTCGGCCCACTCGCCCTCCGCCAGCTCCGCGTCCGCGCCCAGCAGGTCCAGGGCCGTCTCGTGCAGGGCGATGTCGTACTGCGACCAGAACACCTTGTTCAGGCTGGACTCGGCGCCGATCGTCTCGCCCGCCGCGAAGCGGGAGGCGTTCGCCCAGGTGAACAGCTCGTACGCGCGGGCCCCGACCACCGCGTCCGCCACCCGGTCCCGCAGCGCTCCGTCGGACGGGTCCCCCTGCGCGTGCCACAGCCCGACCAGCCGGTCCGCCGCCGCCAGGAAACGGCCGGGGGAGCGCAGGGTCAGCCCGCGCTCGTTGCCGGTCGTCGACATGGCGATCCGCCAGCCCTGCCCCGGCTCCCCGATCACGTCCTCGTCCGGTACGAAGACCTCGTCCAGGAAGAGCTCCGCGAAGGCCGGCTTGCCGTCGAGCCGGCCGATGGGCCGCACCGTCACCCCCGGCGCCCGCAGGTCGAACATCAGATACGTCAGCCCCTGGTGCGGTTTCGGGGTGTCCGGATCGCTACGGAAGATCCCGAAGGCGCGGTCCGCGAAGGCCGCCCGCGAGGACCAGGTCTTCTGCCCGGACAGCAGCCAGCCGCCCTCCGTCCGGACCGCCCGCGACGTCAGCGAGGCCAGGTCGGACCCCGATTCGGGCTCCGACCAGGCCTGCGCCCAGATCACCTCGCCGCTCGCCATCGACGGCAGCACCCGCGAGCGCTGCTCCGCGCTCGCGTGGTCGAAGAGGGTGGGGGCGAGGAGGTTGATGCCGTTCTGCGAGACCCGGCCGGGCGCGCCCGCCGCCCAGTACTCCTCCTCGAAGACCAGCCACGTGACGATGTCGACGCCCCGGCCCCCGTACTCCTCGGGCCACGACACCACCGACCAGCGGTCCGCGTGCAGCAGCGCCTCCCACTCCCGGTGCGCCGCGAAGCCCTCGGCCGTCTCCAGGGAGGGCAGGGGCCGGGCCGGGACGTGGGCGCGCAGCCAGTCCCGGGCCTCGGCCCGGAAGGCCTCCACGTCCGCCGTGTGCGTGAGTTCCATCAGGTGTTCGCCTCCTTCAGGGCGGCGATGTCGACGCCGCCGAGCGAGTCCGCCGCGCTCTCCGCGTTGTGCGCGTGCGCCAGGTGGTGCAGGCCGAACGCCGAGCTTCCCTAACAAGTGTTTGGTAGGTTAACGTACGGCCATGAGCAGCGTCGAGGAGTTCCGCATCGAGGTCCGGGGGTGGCTACGGGCCCACCTCACCGGCGAGTTCGCCGCCCTCGCCCGCACCGACGGCGCCCTCGCCCTCATCGCCGAGCGGATCCTCGGCCTTCCCCAGGAGGTACGGGCGTGAACACCCCCGACTATGTCCCCGGGCACGGACTGCTGAAGGACCGCACCGCCGTCGTCACCGCCGCCGCCGGGGCCGGGATCGGCGGAGCCACCGCCCGCCGCCTCCTGGAGGAAGGCGCCCGCATCGTCATCGGCGACGCCCACGCCCGCCGCCTGAAGGAGACCGAGGAGGCGCTCGCCGCCGAGTTCGGCGCCGACCGCGTCACCTCCCTGCCCTGCGACGTCACCGACGAGGATCAGGTCCAGGCCCTCTTCGCACTCGCCGAACACACCCACGGCCGCCTCGACATCGTCGTCAACAACGCCGGCCTCGGCGGCACCGCCGCCCTCGTCGACATGACCGACACCCAGTGGTCCCGCGTCCTCGACGTCACCCTGAACGGCACCTTCCGCTGCACCCGCGCCGCCCTGCGCGCGTTCAAGGCGTCCGGCGGCGGCGGAGTCGTCGTCAACAACGCCTCCGTCATCGGCTGGCGCGCCCAGACCGGCCAGGCCCACTACGCCGCCGCCAAGGCCGGGGTGATGGCACTGACCCGCTGCGCGGCCCTGGAGGCCGCCGAGTTCGGCGTACGCGTCAACGCGGTCGCCCCGAGCCTGGCCATGCACCCGCACCTGGTGAAGGTCACCAGCGAGGAACTGCTGGCCGAACTGACCGCCCGCGAGGCCTTCGGCCGCTACGCCGAACCCTGGGAGGTCGCCAACGTCATCGTCTTCCTGGCCAGCGCCTACTCGTCGTACATGACCGGCGAGACGGTGTCGGTCAGCAGCCAGCACGCGTAGCCCGAGAATGGACGCGTGCCAACGAACAAGCCGACATCCCAGAAGAAGCCACAGGTGACGGCCTCCCCCGAACGGCGTCGTGAACTCCTCGACACCGCCGCCGAGGTCTTCGCCGCGCAGGGCTACAACGCCACCACTGTCCGCAAGATCGCCGACGCCGCCGGCATGCTCGCCGGCAGCCTCTACTACCACTTCGATTCCAAGGAATCGATGCTCGACGAGATCCTCTCGGCCTTCCTGACCGAACTGTGGGACGGGTACGACACCGTCCTCGCCGCGGGTCTCGGCCCCCGGGAGACCATCGAGGCCCTCGTCACCGAGTCCTTCCGGGAGATCGACCGGCACCGCGCCGCCGTCGCCATCTATCAGAAGGAGTCCCGCACCCTCTCCGCCCAGCCCCGCTTCCACTACCTGTCCGACTCGCAGCAGAAGTTCGAGAAGGCCTGGCTGGGGACGCTGGAGCGAGGGGTCGAGGCCAAGGTCTTCCGCGCCGACCTCGACATCCGCCTCACCTACCGCTTCGTGCGCGACACGGTGTGGGTGGCGGCCTCCTGGTACCGGCCGGGCGGACAGCACAGCCCCGAGGAGATCGCCCGCCAGTACCTGTCGATGGTGCTGGACGGCATCGCACTGCGCCCCACCTGACAGCCCCGACCGTCCAAGGAGTCCCGATGCCCGAGGCCTACATAGTCGATGCGGTACGCACCCCCGTGGGGCGGCGGAACGGCGGCCTGGCCGCCGTCCACCCGGCCGACCTGGGCGCACACGTCCTGAAGGCACTGATCGAGCGGTCCGGGGTGGACCCGGCCGCCGTGGAGGACGTGGTGTTCGGCTGCCTCGACACGGTGGGCCCGCAGGCCGGTGACATCGCCCGGACGGCCTGGCTGGCGGCCGGCCTGCCCGAGGAGGTGCCCGGGGTCACCGTCGACCGCCAGTGCGGCTCCTCGCAGCAGGCCGTGCACTTCGCGGCGCAGGGCGTCCTGTCCGGCACCCAGGACCTGGTGGTCGCGGGCGGCACCCAGAACATGTCGATGATCCCGATCGCCTTCGCCTCGCGGCAGGCGGCGGAGCCGCTGGGACTCACGGAGGGGCCGTACGCGGGCTCGGCGGGCTGGCGAGCCCGGTACGGGGACGCCCCGGTGAACCAGTTCCACGGCGCGCAGCTCATCGCGCGGAAGTGGGGGATCACCCGGCAGGACATGGAGGAGTTCGCGCTCCGCTCCCACCGGCGGGCGATCCGCGCCGTCGACGAGGGCCGCTTCGCGCGCGAGACGGTGGCGTACGGGGACGTGAGCGTGGACGAGGGCCCGCGCCGGGACACGACCCTGGAGAAGATGGCCACCCTGAAGCCGGTGGTCGAGGGCGGCACCATCACGGCGGCCGTCTCCTCCCAGGTCTCGGACGGCGCGGCCGCGATGCTGATCGCCTCCGAGCGGGCGGTGCGGGAACACGGCCTGCGGCCGCGCGCCCGCATCCACCACCTCTCGGTACGGGGCGAGGACCCCATCCGCATGCTGTCCGCGCCGATCCCGGCCACGGCGTACGCGCTGAAGAAGACCGGCATGTCGTTGGCCGACATCGACCTGGTGGAGATCAACGAGGCGTTCGCCCCGGTGGTGCTCGCCTGGTTGAAGGAGACCGGCGCCGACCCGGAGCGGGTCAACGTCAACGGAGGGGCGATCGCCCTGGGCCACCCGCTGGGCGCCACCGGGGTGAAGCTGATGACCACCCTGCTGCACGAACTGGAACGCACCGGAGGCCGCTACGGCCTCCAGACCATGTGCGAGGGCGGCGGCCAGGCCAACGTCACGATCATCGAGCGGCTGTAGCGGCGGTACCGCTCACTCGGGGAGCAGGGAGAAGCCCAGGAGCACGGCCGCCTCCACGCGCACCGAGCCCGGGGTGAGGGCGCCGTCGTCCTCGGGGTCCCCGCCCGTGCGGCGGCCGTGGCTGTGGCCGCCCACCGACTCCGGGTCGACGTCCTCGATGTGGACGACCGGCCCCAGCCGCAGTCCGCACGCCTCCGCGTACACCTCGGCCTTGCGCCGGGCGGCCGCCACCGCCCGGCGCCGGGCCTCGTCGCGCATCGCGGGCTTGTCGTCCACCTCGAACCGCACGGCGTCGACGCGGTTCGCGCCGGCCGTGACCGCGTCCTCGATCAGCAGCTCCAGCCCGGCCAGCGCCTCCGTCCGCACCGTGTACGTGGCCACGCAGGCGTAGCCGTGGAAGGTCCGGTCGGCGCCGTAGCCCCGGTACTGCGAGGTGAGCTGCAGCCGAGAGCCGGACACGTCGGAGTCCGGTATGCCGTGCTCGCGCAGGACGCCCCGCAGCCGCGTCACGGCCGTGCCCGCCTCGGCGAAGGCCGCCTTCGGGGTCGGGGCGAGAAGATCGACCGCCAGGTCCACGTGGGCGAGTCGGGGTTCGGCGGACACACTGCCCGCACCGAGCACACTGAGCCCCCAGGGCTCCTTGATCGCTGCCATTCCATGATCAAACCAGCTGGGGCGGGGGGCCGCCAGGGACTTCCGCCGGCCCGTGGTCGCCCGTGGTCGCCCGTGCCGGCCGGCCCGGTCCGACCCCTAGGGATGAATCTTTTCGCCCTGGGCGGAGGCGGGCCACCGGGGCGGAGTGAGCGCCCGGAGCGGCCGGGACCGCCCACGACCCAAGGGGGACGGGGCCTGTGGCCCGCCGACGGCCCTACCGGGCAGGTCGGCGCACCACCCGCCGACGCGACGGAGGGCGCAGGTCACACCCTTCGCCCCGGGACTCCCCGCAGCGAGGTGTGCTAGCTTAGAGCTCGTTGCAGTTGTGGTACCCATGAACTTTATGTGCGCCTGACGGGAATGCTCCGCAGGCGCTTTTATTGTTTTGCCGGAATCTCCGGATGGGGCCCTTTGCCGCCTATTCAGGAGATTTAAAATGGCACTTGGCACCGTGAAGTGGTTCAACTCGGAAAAGGGCTTCGGCTTCATCGAGCAGGACGGTGGCGGCCCGGACGTCTTCGCCCACTACTCGAACATCGCCACCCAGGGCTTCCGTGAGCTCCAGGAGGGCCAGCGCGTGTCCTTCGACGTCACCCAGGGCCAGAAGGGCCCCCAGGCGGAGAACATCATCCCCGCCTAAGTTCTTCAGCATGCCGGGGTCCGCACCGCGAGGTGCGGGCCCCGGCTTGTCTGCTGTTTCGACCTTTGTTTTACCTGTCGGTTTCAGGAGGGCTTTCTCGCATGACCAGCTCCAGCTCCGCACGACCCAGCCGCCGCCCCACCCGGGGTCGAGGTGCGGCCCAGGGGCGTCCGAAGTCTGGCGCGGGACGGCAGAAGTCCGCGCCCGTCGCCCGGCCCCAGGAATTCACCATGCCCGAGCCGATCGCCCCGGCGCTGCCGCCGGTCGAGTCGTTCGGCGACATGGACATGCCCGAGGCGCTGCTGAAGACCCTCGCCGCCCAGGGCGTCACCGAGCCGTTCCCGATCCAGGCCGCGACGCTGCCGAACTCCCTCGCCGGCCGTGACCTGCTCGGCCGCGGCCGTACCGGCTCCGGCAAGACGCTGGCCTTCGGCCTGGCGCTGCTGGCCCGTACCGCCGGCCGCCGCGCGCAGCCGAAGGCGCCGCTCGCGCTGGTCCTCGTACCGACCCGTGAGCTCGCGCAGCAGGTCACCGACGCCCTGGCGCCGTACGCCACGGCCGTCAACCTGCGCATCGCCACCGTCGTCGGCGGCATGTCGATCAACCGGCAGTCCGGCGCCCTGCGCCGCGGCGCCGAGGTGCTCGTCGCCACCCCCGGCCGGCTGAAGGACCTCATCGACCGCGGTGACGCCGACCTCTCGCAGGTCTCGATCACCGTCCTCGACGAGGCCGACCAGATGACCGACATGGGCTTCATGCCGCAGGTCACGGCGCTGCTCAAGCAGGTCGAGGCCGGCGGCCAGCGGATGCTGTTCTCGGCGACGCTGGACAAGAACATCGACAAGCTCGTCAAGATGTTCCTGACCGACCCGGTCGGCCACTCCGTCGACCCGTCGGCCGGCGCGGTCACCACCATGGAGCACCACGTCCTGTACGTCATGGACGAGACCGACAAGAAGGCCGTGGCGACGCGTATAGCCGCTCGCGACGGCCGGGTGATCATGTTCGTCGACACCAAGCGCGGGGTCGACCGCATGGTCAAGAAGCTCCTCGCGGACGGCGTACGCGCCTCCGGCCTGCACGGCGGCCGCTCCCAGCCGCAGCGCAACCGCACCCTCGACTGGTTCAAGACGGGCGAGGTCACCGCGCTGGTCGCCACCAACGTCGCGGCGCGCGGCATCCACATCGACGACCTCGACCTCGTGGTCAACGTGGACCCGCCCACCGACCACAAGGACTACCTGCACCGCGGCGGCCGTACCGCCCGTGCCGGTGAGTCCGGCAGCGTGGTCACCCTGGTGCTCCCCGACCAGAAGCGGGACATGACCCGCCTGATGTCGGACGCCGGGATCTCCCCGCGCACCGCGCAGATCAAGTCCTCCGACGAGGAACTGGCCCGACTGACCGGCGCCAAGGAGCCCTCGGGCATCCCGGTGGTGCTGGAGGTTCCGCAGCCGACCGCGCCCAAGCAGCGCTCCGGCTCCGGTTCGGGCTCCGGCGCGCGCCGCCGCTCGGGCGGCGGGCCGCGCACGGGTTCCGCCACGGGCGGCGCTCCGGCGGGCGGCGGTCGCGGCCGTCGTACCGGTGGGGGCGCCTCCTCCGGGCAGGCCCCGGCGGCTTCCGGTTCGG
>NZ_JBGBPT010000076.1:0-46575 GCF_041106355.1 Streptomyces sp. BF23-19
GCGTTGGTGAGGGAGATCTGCTGGCCCGAGATGGTCCAGTGCTGGCCGCGGTCGGCGGGGGCGCACGGCTTCGTGGACACGTTCGGGGTTTCCCAGGCGTTGGCGAGGCAGTAGAGGCTGGGAGTGCGCACGGCCGGCGCGGAGACGGTCGCGGCCTGTGCTCCGGCGGCCGGCAGGAGGGAGGCCGTCAGCGCCAGTGTGGCGAGGGCGAGCGTCTTGCGGAAGGCGATTGCCATGAGGGGAATCCGTTCTTGCTTCGGTGTGCGGTACGCGGACGCCCGTGAGGTGTTCCAACTCGGGCTCGAGCGCACGGCAAGTGGATCACCACTCGTTGGGTGGACAACGGTTTCTGCGCGGTACGTTCATTCGAACGGGTAGCCGTGGAGGATGATCCGAAAACCCGTGTTTTCGCAGGTCGGCACGTCAGCTCTTTGCCCGGCGGCCCAGGGGAGGGCTCCTGCGTCGCAGGCTGCTCGTGCTGTCAGATACAAGCGCAGCAGCAGGGCCCCGACGGGGCTGCGATGAGGGGACCCGGTCATGTCATAGGCCGCCTTTAGCCTGTCGCCATGGAGACCACTCTGATGATCTATGACGGCACCGCGCCATCCGACTCCGACGTCCCGCGTACCGGGGGTGTGCCGCTGGCTCCTTCGGGATTCACGTGGCCCATGTGCGGCTCCGGCTGTGGAGGGCCGCTGCAGTTCTTCGCTCATCTTCCTGTCGAGTACGGCGTTTTGTCGGTGTTCGTGTGCCAGAACGACCCGGGCGCATGTGAGTTCTGGGACGCGAGTTCCGGCGCGAACCGGGTCTACCTGTTTCCCCGGGAGGGACTGCAGCCGGTGGCTGTGCCCGAGACGGGACTGACGCTGCTGCCCGCCACTTCAGCCATCCGTACCCACGTCGTGACGCTCGACCCCGAAGACACCGACGACCACGATGACGACGAACTCGTGTCTGACGCATACGACCTTGCCCGATCGGGATGGAAGCGGGAACCCGAAGAACGATTCGGGAAGCAACGCGAAGTCCTCGGGTCGCTCGCAGGCAGCCCCTCCTACCTCGAGGACGACCGCCTGCCCGCATGCCCCTTCTGCGTCGGCACGATGGAATTCGCGGCGCATCTGGAGGAAGGGGTCTCCTCGCAGACCGCGATGAACCTCGGCGGCCAGCTGGGCTACGTCTTCGTCTGCCGCGCCTGCAGCGAAGGCGCCTTCCTCACAGACTAGGCACACTGGACGCCAGGCATTTGGTTCCAAGGCGCGCCCCGCTCGGATGACGCCGGCCTGGCCGGCCTCCGGCGGCCACGGCCGCTCGTCTCGGCTCTTCGGCGAGGCGCTACGACCAAAACGGCAGGCTTCGCGCCGTCGGCCGCACCGCGCCCCTGAAACCGAACGCCGCCCGCTCTCTCGCCGACCACCCACCCAGGCCGGCCCCGACCATCCTGGATGGGCGTACGATCCACGGTCACCGGGGCAGCCGCGAATCCCTCGACCTGATGCTGGTTCTTCGAGCTGGTGGCGGAAGCCGGCGCGGACGCCGCCATCGACCGAGATGCGTGGAGACATCCGCTGCGCTTCGTACGGCTGCTGCCCCTGGACGTCCCCATGACCGCCGTGCCGAGGTACAGAGAAGTCGTACGGGCGGCAGTGGTGATGGCGCGGCGTGGCCGTAACCGGGAAGCTGCTGAATCGTTTATCCATATCGTCGCGTCAGATGCACAACCGCTCCCCCCTTGCGGTGCCGCGACTGGCCCCGGGACGCCCCCGTGTCCCGGGGCGTTGTCCTGCCTGACGGGCAGGTGCCGTCGCGCTGTTGCCCGGGTCTTCCATGATTTTGCCCTGCCCGTCTGCGGCTGGTTTCCACGGTGACGGCCCGGTTGCCGTCCTTGCGCGGGGTGACGGGATGAACGCCGGGGCGCCAGTCGTTGAAGTCCCCGACCACGCTGACTTCGCCCGGGGGAGTGTCGGCGGGCAGGACGAAGGTGACCTTGACGGAGTTCTTGCGCAGCGCGCGTTCCAGCACGGTGGGGCTCCTGACGGGCGCGGTGAGCGGGGATACGGGCCCATGCTCGACCCCGGGCAGCGGCTGGGCGCGGTGACGCCGCCGTGGTGTCGGCCGGGTCACCCGCCCGCCCCCCGGCACGATCCGAGGCGCTCCTGATGCCCCCTGGGGGAGTGCCGGCGGAGATTCGTCGGCTGGTTGTAAGCGGTGTAGCCCCAGCGGCCTGGTAGTTGACACTGACAGGCCGTGACGCACTGATGCGACACGAGCGAGCACGACATTCTCACGCCGACCATCAGCGGGGAACCAAGGCCTGGACCGTCTGCGGAGCGTCGCCCCACGAGCCGGGGGCGACGCTCCGTCCGGGTGGGGCTCACCCCGCCCCCGCGCGTCAACGCCTTGTCTCACCCGGCCGAGGGGTGCAATGGCAAGTGCGGGGAGCCGCCTCCGGACGGGCTGCTCCCAGCCCCCGTGGCGCTGTCGACCGCGGGCAGGACCGGCAGCCGTCACACGTCGCCGACACCGCCCCGGTCGGCAGCATCCAACCCTCCGCCCACCCGGACTCCGGCATCTTCCCGCGCCCCGGTACGCGCTCGGAGGATCGGTAGAACATCGCGTCACGTGATCCGCCCTTTGGGCTGCCCGACGGCACCGTGTACGGGTCGCCGGAGCCGTCCTCGAGCAGCTTGAAGATCCGGGTGATCCGGCCGTGCGGGCCTTCTGCCGTTTCGACCGCGCGGTGACCGCGACCTGGCTGGATGCCTGACCGCGCGAGCCCTGGGTGATACCGCCCACTGACCGGGCATCGGCTGGAGTACCTACAGGAATTGGCTGGCAGGTGCATGACGGATTTGTGGGGTGCGGGACTACCTTCTTGGAGATCTGGAGCGGCGGCTGTCCCGAACTCGCGTGCCACAGGCGGGCAGTGGCGGCGTTCCCAGTGCCCCGGCTCCGCCGAGGAGTCGTGTCCCCCCACATGAAGGAAGACGACCATGTCTCTGGGCACCTGGCTGAAAGTCGGCACCTCCGCCGCCGCGCTGGTCCTCGCGGGGGCAACCGCCGCGACCGCGGCACCCGCGCCCCTACCGGACGCCACCGCAGCAGTAGTGACACTCCGTTACGACGACAGTCGGGCCGGTGGTTGGGAAGCGGCCATCGCGGCGGGGGTAGCTTCCTGGAACGCGAACGTCAGTAACGTACGGCTGGTGGAGGCCGCGCCCGGAGCCCGGGCCGAGATCGTCATCGTGGCCACCACCGGCTGGCCGCAAGCCACCCTCGGTCCGGTCCGTCCGGGACGACAGGTCCGAGTGGAACTCGGCGCGCAGGCCGTGAGCCAGGGGTACGACAAGACGCGCATCGCTGCGCACGAGCTGGGCCACAGTCTGGGCCTGCCGGACACGAAGCCGGGGCCGTGCTCCCAGCTGATGTCCGGGTCCAGTGCCGGGACGGCCTGCACCAACGCCGTGCCCAACGCGACGGAGCGGTCCCGAGTGCAGAACGCGTACGCGAACGGGCTCGCGGCGACCGTGCCGACCGACGGCCGGGTACTCATCGACGCCCCCTGACCGGCGGGTCGGTGGGTGGGCCGGTGCGGGGCCTGGCCGGGAAGGGATTCCCGGAGGGCGGCCGTGCCGGTCCACCGCTGCGGATTCATCGGGAGGCGGGTCTTCTGGTCGGCTCGCGCCGGTGGCCGCTGCCGGCCGCTCGCATGCAGCAGGTCGGGGAGAGCGACAGTCTGCTTGGCACCTCGGCCAGGAGCACGGCCAGCAGTTCGGGCAGCGGCACGGCCGCCGCTTCGCGGACGACGGACGAGTGCGCGGTCCTGTCCGCGAGCGGTCCGGCGAGGTCGACGTCCGCCTCGTACAGGGGCCGGTCGCCGATCATGTCCCGGGCCAGGCCGTACTGAGCCGGGCCGCGCCATCCGCACGCGTACACGGCCCGGAGGTCCTCCTCGTGCGGGCGGCGGATCCGGCGCCCTCGTAGGTCGACCGGTGCGTGGTCGACGGCGCCGGATCCGGCCGGCGCGCTGCGCGGCCGTCTTCCGAAGCCGCCGGCGGGTGCTCGCGGTCCTCGCCTTCCGGCGGGCATGACCTGACCGCCGCCATCCCGCGGCGTCCGTAGGCGGTCGACGTACCGCCCGACGCCGATCAAGGTTCCGGGCCGCGTCCTTCGGTCCTCATGGGCGGCCCCGTGGTTCATATGTCTTCAGCTGGTCCTCATGCGTGTCAGGGAGTCGCGGGCCGTCGCCGCGACGAAGGCCGAGCACAGGGCGGTGTGGAGGGGCTGGGCCCAGGGCTCGGGCCACTTCTCGTAGGCCGCCCTGCCGCCGGCGCTCGCCAGATGCACGCCCACCCACAGAGCCTGGGTGGTGTCGCTCGGGAGGTCGGGGTGCGTGCCTTGGGGGGGCAGGCGTCGTCGTGGAGGAGGCCGATCGCGCGCTCGAAGGCGGCCGGCGGCTCGTCGACGGAACTGCCCTCTCAGAGGTCCGCAAGGCCGAACTGGCCCAGAACGGGCTGTCGGAGAGGGATCGCTGCCAGCAGGCAGCAGGCAGCAGGCTCTCACTCCTCGACGTACAGGAACTCCGGCCCGTAGGTCTTCCCGCTGCCGTCGGGCAGCTCCAGTTGAGCGAGCTTCCGCGCCTCGGTGCGCATCCCGCCCATGTGGCCGATCGCAGGGAACAGCATGTCCGAGTCACCCGTCAGCCAGGCTGCCTGCAGCGCCCGCAGCATGTCGCTGAAATGTCTGTTGAACGCTGCGAGCACCTGCTGAACCTCGGGCGCGGGCGCGTTCGGCCCGCCGTTGGCCCAACCGCCCTCGGGCACCCGCCCCATGGGGAAGGCCTGGGGCAGCGGCACATCGTCGCCCTTGAAGTCCCAGACGGGCGGATCCTCCGACATCTTGATCAGTTTCTTGCCGCGGAACATCTCCCGGAACACATAGAAGTGCGCCAGCTCGCCGGGCTTGCCGGGAAAGGGGTTCTCAGGTGAGGCGGAGGTGCCCTCGCCCTGCTCCTTGATAATCTTGATCGCGGCTCGCACCTTCTCGATGCTGTCGAGCGGAACGATCTTGTTGCCCTGGCCGTGGCTCTCAAGGGAGAAGTCGATCTGCCGGTCGCCGTTGATCAGGTGCTGGTGTGCCTCGAATACCTCTTCGATCGCGGTATAGAAGGCCCCGATGGTGGCGAAGGTCCCGAACTGGGCCACCGGGTGATCCGGGCGCTCGATCTCGGAGAACATCTCGACCGAGTCCTTGGTCAGCCCCTCCAGGAAGACGATGAGTTCAGGCCGCACGCCCCCCGGCAGCGCGCGCTCGTACTTCGGCACCACCTTGGGATCGGCGAGGACCGGCGCCCCTCCGATGGTGGTGAGCATGTTGCAAACCAGTCCCATATGGGTCATCTCGTCGAAGATGATCTCCCGGATGCTCTTGGCTACCGCCGCGTTCGATTCCTTGATCGACCACAGGGCGCTCGCGTACGGACCGATCGTCGCGATTTCCACCATGATCGCCTGCTGAAGGGAGTTCTTCAGCCACTCCGCGTCGCGGTCCGCCGGGAGAACTCCCAGCAGCTCGACGATGGCGTTGCTCTCGTACTCAAGGACCTGGGTCATGCCCCACCTGCCTCATATGTGTACAGACAGGATGAAACGCTATCCGTCCGGCAGGCCGGGTGAGCGAGGTGCGGGCGAGCCCCCGGACGGTTCACCCCATCGGGGCAGGCGGGGGGCGCCGCGGTCGTGCTGAGGCTCCTGATCGCACTCGAGGAGGCGGTGGAGGCGGCACGCGGGCCGCTACCCCGCCTGCTTGACGCAGGTCCGGTCCCTCGCCGGCAGCTTGCCGGTGGCCAGGTACCGGTTGACCTGGTCGTCCACGCACGCGTTGCCGTAGTGCCCGTAGAGGGCGTGCCGGTTGGCGCCCTCGAGGGTGACCAGCCTGGAGCTCGGCAGCTGCTTGTGCAGCTCGACGCTTCCCTTGTACGTCGTACGCGGGTCACCGGTGGCGGCGACGATCAGTGCAGGGGCATCGCGCCGCACCCGGGTGGGCTCTTCGCGCGGTGAGTCCCAGAAGGCGCACGGGTTGATGTTGTTGGTCAGAGCGCCGAACAGAGGGTGCGCGATGCGGTTGCGCTCGATGTCCCGCCAGTAGAGCTCGGGATCGCGCGCGGCGGCCACGTCCCCGCAGATGACGGCGGACTGCACGCCGGTGGGCTCGCCCTCACCGCGCAGCACGTACCGGAGCTCCGGGACGAGCATCGGCGGCACCGTCGTCGGCCGGCCCTCCGCGGCTTTGGCCAGTACGGAAAGCAGCTCTCCGAACGACGCCCGCGCCGGGGCGGTGTCGTCCGCGATGCCCGAGAAGAGGAGGAGCGGCACCTGGCTGTCGTCGATCCGGAAGGCATCGGCGCCGGCGCCGATGGTCAGCGGAGCGCGCGTGGCCGCCGCGACGATGCGGTCGACGGCGGCGAGCACCTCGGCGCGGCTGCGGCCGAGGCCGTAGGTGTCGTGGTGCTCCGCGGCCCAGGCGGCCCAGTCGGACAGCGCCTTCTCGTTCTCACGCTCGGTGCCCTTCAGCAGCCGGGGGCGGTAGTCGCTCGGGTTGATCGCGCCGTCCAGCACCATCCGGTCGTGGCGGCCGGGGAACATCTGCGTGTAGACCGTGCCCAGGTAGGTGCCGTACGAGTAGCCCAGGAAGGAGATTTTCCGCTCGCCTAGCGTGCCGCGGATGACGTCCATGTCGCGGGCCGTGTTGCGGGTGGTGACGTGCGGGAGCACCGCGGCGTCGGTGGCCCGGCACTTGTCGGCCAGGCTCTTCTGAAGGGCGACCTGGCGGTCGAAGCCCGCCCGGCCGGTGCCGGCGGACAGCCAGGTCATGCCGACGGGCAAGCCGCAGTCCAGCGCGGTGCTGCGCCCGATGAAGCGCGGGTCGAAGCCGACGATGTCGTAGCGCGCCCCGACCTCCTTCATCGACGCGCGGGCCTGCGGCGGGGACTGGAGCGCGGGACCGCCCGGACCGCCGTTGTTGAGGAGGATCGCTCCGATGCGGTGGCGGGTGTCGGTGGCCTTGAGCCGGGAGATCGCCACGGTGATCGTGCGCCCCCGGGGGGCGGCGTAGTCCAGGGGCACGGTCACGTCCGCGCACTGCACGCCTGCCTGGTCCAGATCGCGGCCCGTGGTGTCGTCGGGGCCCTTGATGCAGCTGCCCCAACCGAGGTGCTGGCGGTAGTACCGGTCCAGTCCGGCCCCGGAGCTGTCCTGGGCGGGGGTCTCGGCGGCCGTGGCCAGGACGGGGCAAGACGTGAGGCAGGCGGCGAGGGTGAGGCCTACGGCCAAGGCGCGGCGTGCGGCGGGGCTGACAGTGGTCACGGGGTCTCCTTGAGCATCGTCCGCTTCGTGTGATCGCATGCCCCGAGGCTAGGAACCCGCCCCGGTACGGCACATCGCCCAAGGGCACGAGGACCCAGGTCCCGCCCCCCGCCTGGTCCGGGACCTGCGGCCCGGTCCGGCCTCCTCCTCCGGGAGGAGACCGTCGGCGGGGCTGCGCGGGCCGTCCCGGCCACGGGCCTGCCGTAAAGGGGAGATCGCCGCACTGGCATGCTGTCAGGAGTTCTTCGGCTCCAGAATCGAGACGACCCTGTGTCTGCTTCCCATATCCTCTTGCTCTTCGCATCGGTCTTCACCGCCGCGGGGTCGGTCATCGGCGTCGTCGCCTCCCTCAAGATCCGACGCGTCCGGTTGCTGCTGAGGGAGGGCAGTACTGCGCGGGGCGTGGTGACCCGTCTTGAGGAGACCCGGATCGCGCCGGCCTCGGATGCCGGCAGCACCAGCCGGAGTGTGGGAACCACCGTGTACTACCCGGTCATCACTTGGAGTACGGGCGACGGCCGCGCAATGGAAACCAGGACGAACATCGCTCGACCCAAGGACAGGACCCTTCCCGTCGGTGCCCGCGTCGAGGTCCGATACGACCAGGCAGACCCGTCACGCTGGACCCTCCCGGCCGAGGGCAACGCCTTCTGGTGGCTGTTCAGCGCACTGGGCGCGTTGTTCGTCGCGATGGGGCTGGGATTCGCCCTAGGGGGCCTGTCGTAAGGGGCCTTGACGTGCGAAACGTTCGCGAAACACCCGGGTCCGTACACCTGGAGTCATGCAGAAGCATCTCTACGGCTCAAGACCAGCTAACAGAGCTCGTTTACAGTCCCTAATGCGCAAATGCGCCGAGCCGCACGATGTGGTGGAGAACTGTCAGATCAGCCCGAATGGTTCCTCTGACTCTTCTAACTGATCGTTTCAGAATGACGTTCTGAGCCACCTCAAGCAGATGATGCTGCAGGCGAGTTGGAGCAGGTCTTGGTGGAGGCCATCGTGTATCTCGTAGCGGATGCGCAGGCGCTTGAACTGGTGGAGCCAGGCGAAGGTCCGTTCGGCCACCCAGCGGGTCTTGCCCAGGCCGGAGCCGTGGGCGACGCCGCGACGCGCGATGAGCGGCTTGATCCCACGCCTCCACAGCTGGCGGCGGTACTCGGCCCGCCCGCGTCCCGGGGCCCGGTCCGCCGGACCGGCCGGGTCCCGCCCGCACCCGCTGACCTCCACCCCCAGGTAGTCCTTGCTGATGACGTCCGGATACCCGCCGCTGCCCGAGCCGTTCGCCGAAGCGCTCGGGGAGGCGGCGCAGACCGCGGAGATGGCCTACCGCCTGGTGATGACCATCTCCGACGCGGTCCGTCGCGCCACCCAGAAACGCCTCACCGGCCGGGAGGAGGAACTCGGCGAGGACGTGGAGAAGATGGCCCCGAGCTGGTCGGCCGACCAGCTGCGCGGTCACCTCGGCGATGACGTGCTGGCGGTGCTGGTGCGGGGCGCGGACCGGCCGCAGATGGCCCGCCGGCTCGTCGGCCTCCAGCAGGCCGGTGTCGACCTGGGGGTGTTCCTGCCGCAGATGGGCCGCATGACCGCCGAGGTCCATCAGGCCGTCACCGCGAACACGGTGCGCATCAAGGCCGAGGGCACCGACCGGTGGGCCGACCTCCTGCGCACGTCGATGCCGGAGGGCCTGGTCCGCGACGCGATCCTGGCGTCCCCGGCATGGTGGGTCCGCCGCACTCTGAAGGCGTAGCGGGGAACCGGAAGGAATTGCCGATTCCTGCGGATGACGGCGTTGAGTGGCCAGGTGGTGGTCACTGATCCGCGAGGAGGCCGGGCAGTTTGCGCATGTCGTCGAAGACGACGGTGCCGGTGCCTTCGAGTCGGTCCGCTGGAGTCATTCCCCCGGCGTAGGCGAATGCTCGCATGCCCGCGGCTCGGGCTGCTTGGAGGCCGTATTGGCTGTCCTCGACCACGGCGCATGCCTCAGGCGCGATCCCCATCTGTCGCGCGGCGTGGAGGAACAGATCCGGGGCCGGTTTGCCGTGCTTGACCTCGGTGGCGCTGAAGATGCGTCCTTCGAAGCGTGGGTAGAGACCGGTGATCCCCAGCGTGAAACGCATCTTGTCGTGGCTCCCGCTGGATGCCACGCAGGTGGGGAGGTTGAGCGCGTCGAGGGCGTCGAGGGCGCCGACGATGCCGTCGACGGGGGTGAGTTCAGCGGCGAGCGCATCGCGGTAGAGGGGCTTGAACTCTTCCTCCCAGTCGGCCGGCAGGCTGTGCCCGAGGTGGTCCTCTATCTGCTGCGTCATCGAATGGCTCGAGCGGCCCATGAATCGGTCGACGATCTCGGCTTCGGTGAGGCTCCATCCCAACTTGGCCAGGACGAGTGCATCCACGCGCACCGCGATGCGTTCACTGTCGACCAGCACGCCGTCGCAGTCGAATATGACGAGCTCAATTGGATGGATCATCCCCGCAGGATAGGTGGGCCGTCCCAGTAACGGGCCAGCGGTGATCTCGGGGCGTTCGACAAGGTGTCCGCGTTCGAAGCGGGGGCCGGACAAGCGGAGGGTGCCGGTGATGTCGCCGTCCTCGGCGGCCTCCTGGCCGTCGCCGCCGCCCACTCCCCGGCCCTGGTCCGCGAGCGAGTCCTGGCGGCGGCTGATGCTTTCGAGTAGGCCGCCCGTGCTCCCCGCGCCCGCTGTCTGGAGGGCCGCGCCCGCGCCGCGGTCGTGCTCACGCTGCTGATCGCGCTCGTGGAGGCGGTGCCGCCTGGCATCGCGCGCAGGAGTTCCGGGTACAGGCGAAAGCCGCCGCCGAGGTGGCTGTGTTGCTGCGGGAGGCCGCCGACCTGACCTCGTGTCGGGCCGACGGCCGCGCCCCGTTGATCAGGTAGGGCGTCGGTTTCCCGAGAAGACAGCTCCCGTGCCGCCCGGGCGTTGGCTGCGTCGGGAACCCTGACGAAGAGACCAGGCGACGACGACTACTTCAAGGATGAGAGGACCGCAAACAGCCGTGTCCCGCCCCTGCGACGAGGGGCGGGACACCGCCATTCGCGTCATGAGCCGCATGGCCATAGGCCCGGGCTCCGGGCCGGCGCCTTGCTCCTGAGCCCAATGCACGGCGGGGCGATGGTGCCGGGCTGGTCAGCGGAGCAGCTGCGCGGCCACCTCGGTGACGACATCCTGGCCGTGCTGATGCAGGACGCGGACTGGCGGCAGATGGCTGGCCGGCTCGGCGGTCTGCAGCAGGCCGGTGTCGACCTCGGGGTGTTCCTGCCGGAGATAGGCCGGATGACCGCCGGGGTCCATCAGGCCGTCACCGTGAACACGGCGCGCATCAAGGCGGTGGGCGCCGACCGGTGGGCCGACCTCCTCAAGTCCACAATGCCGGAGGGCCTGGTCCGCGACGCGATCCTGGCGTCCCCGGCGTGGGCCGGACATCGCGGCCGCGATGGGCCGCCTCGAGGACGCCCAGGGCGGCGGGCGCCCCGGTGCGCAGGGTCGTCACGAACAGCAGCCTTTCAAGAGGAGAACACGCAAAATCCGGCTCCCGAGCCCGGCGATCCGGGGGAGCCTATGGATCAAGGACTCCAACCGGATACGCGCCCCGAGGTCACCGCACGGCAGCCCGTGGTGGGGGAGGGGCGTGTTCAGCGGGCCAGGTGCAGCCGGGTATGGAAGTACCCCGCCGACTCCTTCCCTGCCGGGTCTTCTCCGAACGCGGTGACGGTGGCCACCGCACGCTCCTGCTCCCGGGGGTCGGTGAAGCGCCGCTGCGGCTGGGTGGTGGCGGCCCGCTCGACGGTGAGGCCGTACGACTTCAGGCAGCCGGAGATCGCCCCGTAGTCGTGGGTGCGCAGGACGAAGGCAGCCACAGGCACGGGGTGGCCGATGGCGGTGAACAGCCGGGTGAAGGTGCGTTCGGTGAGGAAGCTGGTGCCGCCGGTGACGGTGATCAGGCCCGTCCCGGCGAGCGAGCCGCGCAGCCGCTTCTCCGGCTCGGTGTGCTCAAGGTCCACGCAGTGCCCCTCGTCGAGCAGCCCGACGGCCACGGCGTAGTCCAGGGCGGGGCGCGAGACGTCGATGCCGATGGCCCGCACGGCGTCGGGGCGGCGGCGGACCGCGTAGAAGTCACGGTCGCGGTCGGCGAGTTCGGCTGTGGTGAGTTCGGCGGCACGGGCCGAGGTGTAGTGCGCGAAGAGTTCGTCGAGGGTGACGTCGTGGTTGAGGAGGGCGGCGTTGATCCCGTAGGAGCAGCACACGTCGAGGACCGTACGCCGCCCCGGCCCGAGTTCGGCGGCAAGCGCGCGGAAGACCGGCCGGGCGTGGCCTGGGGTCTGGTACTCGTACGGGCCCAGGGCGGTGAAGTACCCGCGGGGGTCGGGGAGAGCGTAGACGTCGTCGAAGCTGGTCATGCCGACTGGGGTCATCGGGGTGCGCCTCCATGGCGATCGGCGGGAGTAGGGGCGGGGCACGGGTGCCCAGTCGTATCCGGCCACACGCCGGCGACGAAAGGCCGCCGATCCGGCCACCGGCGCCGACCGGCCCGGATGCCGTCCGGCCGACGCATACGCCGAGCCGCCGTAGCGCCCACAGCACAAGCTGCGCCGGACCTACTCGCAGACTGCGCCGACACCCTCCGTGGGCAGAGCCTGACCCGCGGCGGGGCTACCGCCGAAGGCCGTCGCGGGTCAGGCTCCACACGTGGTGGCTGGCTCGCCTGCGCGGCACGGTCGACGGTTCGGTAGGGGTCGTCCGGCACGGCCGCAGTACGCCGCCCCGGGGCAGGAGTATGTGAGCGGTACGACCCTGGTGCACGGAGCACAGGAGCACCGCCGAACCCGTGATGGAGTGGCGTCGGAGGCTGCATCCGGTGCATGGACCTGTCCCAGGGCTGACGAGACGAGCGTGGGGCGGGTCTGTCGTGTGTCTCTTCAGAAAGAGACGTCGATGTTGGTGAATTCGACCTTGAGCTGGTCGGCGCGGGTGCCGCCGTCCTTGATGTAGATCTCCTGGAGGCCTTCGGCGACGATCGCGCGGAGTTCCGGGTCCGGGGCGCTCTGCTGCTGGGCGTCGAAGAGGCGCTGCGCGTAGGCGGGTGGGAGGTGGACGGTGAGGCGGCGCATGCGGCCGTCGTCGGTGGTGCCGATCGGGACGGTGTAGGCGAACCGGGCCCTCGTTTCCATCGTGATGTCGCTGCGGGTGGCGGCTTCCATGCGGCGCCGGTCGCGGACTCTGGGCTGCCAGCGTGCGCGCACGGCGGTGTCGATGCGGTCGGTGATCGCTTTGGGCGGGGCCGTGCCTTCGCCCGTGCGGTAGCGCGCGCTCGATAGAGCGCCGGCTGACGCCGAGATCGGCGGCGACAGCCTTGGTGGTCTTCAGCTTGCGCGTCAGGAACTTGATGCGGGCCTTGAGGCCCTGGGTGGCTCCCGCGTAGGGGGTCGCCGTTGGCCACAGAAGTCAGAGCGGCGGGGCCTAACGGTTCTCCACGTACTTCTCCGCCGGTGCGGCGATCACGGAGGTACCTGGGTTGTGGGTGGTGCATGGCCAGGCAACGGGCAACAGGGCGCTGCGGGTCCGTGCCTCGTCCTGGCGGTGCCGCTTCTCGAACGTTTGGGAGGACCTCACGGCCTGCGGACCCGCCCCCTGTTCCTCACTACCAGGACAGGAGAAGATCTACCTGACAGGCAGTCAAACAAGGGAAGCTCATGAACGGTACCCGTGGCCCAACTATGGCAATGATAGTGGCATTAAGGGTTGTCCCGTAAGCGATCTTCGACCGGTTGCGGCAGAGCCCCCGCGCACCGGCGACTGGGCCCTGATGGCAGGATGATCGCCCCGACGATCCTGGGGGCCATGTCCGTGCACACGCCTGCTGACTACCTCGAACTGGCTCATGCCGAGAGCGACAGCGCGGTACTGCATCGACTCGCGCGGTGTCCGTATCCCTTCGTATGGCAGGCGCTGGCCGCCAATCCCTCCACGGCGCCTGGCACTCTGCTGCAACTGAGCACGGCGCAAGACAGTGCCTGGAACGACAACAGGCTCCTTCTCCTGCTGGCGGAGCATCCGAGCGCGGACCACGCAGTACTGCGAGGCGTCCGTGATGCCGTGGCGGCGAAGCTCGCCGAAGGCGAACGGCCCTATGCCGCTGTGCTCGCGCTGGCTGGGCGGACGGAACTCGCGGCGGCAGAAGTGCGACAACTCGGGACTCTCCGTGGGGCTTCTGCGCGTCTGCGCAGTCAGCTGGACCGGCACCTCGGGCTCCGTACTTGACCCGTACCCATCCCGGTCGACTCCAGGTGAAACGATCCTGATGTGACTGCAGTGATCACGGCGTCGGTGCCGTCCTGGATAGGCCCCTTCACCGGGCTGAGCCCGCGCTGCTTCGGCAGGCTGGTGACCGCCGTGCGACGCGAGACCGCTGCCGACCTTCAGCGTGGGCGGCCCTGGGGGCTCCCACTTGAGGATCGCATTCTGCTTGTCACGGCCTACTGGCGGACGAACTTGACGATGCGCCAGATCGCTCCGCTGTTCGGCATCTCGAAGTCCGCGGCGGACCGGATTATCGATCACCTCGGGCCGTTGCTCGCGCTGCAGCCGCGCCAGCGGTTCCGCAAAGACAGCGTGCTGATCGTGGATGGCACCCTGGTGCCCACCCGCGACCATACGGTGGCCGAGCAGTCGAAGAACTACCGCTACTCAACAGCCCATCAGGTAGTCATCGACGCCGACACCCGCCTGGTCGTCGTGGTCGGGCGGCCCCGGCCAGGAAACCGGCACGACTCCCGCGGCTGGGAAGAATCCGGCGCCAAGGCCGCCGTCGGCAAAACGATGACCATCGCAGACGGCGGCTACCAAGGCACCGGACTGGTCATCCCGCACCGCCGGCGCAAAGGCGAGGAACTCCCGGCCTGGAAAGAGGCACACAACCACTCCCACAAGCAGGTCCGGGCCCGCGTCGAGCACACCTTCGCCCGCATGAAGAGCTGGAAGATCCTGCGCGACTGCCGACTCAAAGGCGACGGCGTTCATCACGCGATGCTCGGCATCGCCCGACTGCACAACCTCGCCCTCGCGGGATAAGCACAGGGGCGGCGCGGCGACCGACCCCTCCTCCACCAACTCCGAGATCGTTACGGGACAGCCCTTAGGCAGAACCCAACTCCGGCCCCACCTCATCGACGGCTGCCTCACCGCCACCGGCCTGACCCTCGCACCACACGACCCCACCCTGAAATCTCAGTAACTTCCGCTGGCATATTACGCAGCAATGTGCGTGCCAGGCTGGAAAAGGGCGCGATGGCCCTGCCAAGATCGGGGAGTGCTCCAAGGAAACCCACACCCGCCAGAACCTGCTAAATTGCGAGACCTCCTGGCCACCCTCTTTGAGATACATCTTGGCGTCGGCGATCCATGTCTCGCTCTGTGGCCTGACCATCAAGATGCCATTGGAATTCTGGATTACGCCCGCCGGTTCCACTGCGCGCTACCTCCGGCGACCTGCGGGCAGCGCCACCGCGGTGACCAGGCCGGAATCCGACTCACCGTCGTGCGGCACCTTCGCGCGGTGCTGGACAGGGAGGAGCTCGCAGCCATCGAAGACGCCCGGGCAGACGGCATGCAGTGGGCTGCCATCTCCCGACTGCTCGGAATGCAACATCCTGGAAGCGCGATGAACCGTCGCGAACGTCTCAAGGCAGGGACGGAGCGCCCGGATGGGCGCCGGACGCTCGAGGCGAGAAAACGGATCTCTGACAACAACTACTGAGGTTTTCAGGGTGGGGTCCGCGCTCACCCGCAGCTCTTTCGCGATCACCATGGTCTTCTCGCCCGCCGCGAACCTCTCGCCGGCCTGAAGCCGGATCCCCTCACGAAACGGCCGACGCTCAGCGGTCAGGCCCCCACCCTCCGGCATACCTCATCTCACCGGCATATCGCAGGGATCATCAACCGTCACTACCCGACGACAACCCGAAACCTCAGTAGGGCCTGGCTCGACGAGGACTCTCGCCGCCGCCTGCTGATTCTGCCGCACGAGTGCGACCGGTTCTTCGAGGCGGAGGCCCCCCCGCTTCGACCGGACCAAGAAGCTCAAGGGGCTGAGCTCCGACACCTAGGCCGTCTCTTTCAGATCTTGCCGGGTCCGCGCCGCCCGGCACCGCGCCTCGCCGCACTGCCGGGGCAACCGAGTACGTCCAGTACACGGCAGCCCCGGCAGCACGCCGAGGCACGGCACCGGACGACGCGGACCTGACCGATAAGATCCGAAAGAGACGACCTAGGACCGCGCCAAGGTCGCTTTCGCCGGCCTGCATTCCGTGCAGCGATTCTCCAAGCTCGCCAGCAACGGGCCGTTCAGCCACCTTGCGCAGACCCCGAAGGCGATTGGCCCGCTCGCTCCCCAGTTCGCTGCTGAACTGCTGGTCGAGCCGATGCGTGCGCTCGGGCTCGAGTTCCACGACATGGACCTTGCCAACCGGGCGCTCGGCTACTGTTCCTACCAGCCCTTCCTGCTCCAGATGTTCGGTCACCGGCTGGTCGAACCAATGCACCGCAAGAGGACGAGGCGCGGTGCCGAGGGTCCCCCTTACACGGTTGATGTCGCCGATATCGAGGTCGTGGACTCGGATACCGGCCTCAGAGACGGCATCTCGACGGCCTTCAAGGACACCCTCAGCCTGGACCATCGCTTCGACGTGATCGCCAACGTCCTGGCCTACCAAGCCCGCCATCAGGGCCTGGAGATGCGACTTAGCGACGCCGCGTCTGGGCGCTGGAGGGTAGCGACCCGCTCGGCGAGACGATCCTCCGCAACGTCGCACGCACGACGGGGTGGTCGCGGACCAGCTGCGGGGCTCCCGATGTGGTGCTGTGCCGTCCGGCCGTTGACGCGCGCGGCGGCGGCTCACACGCGCGAGTGACGCACGACCGTGGGCTGATCGCAGCGCGAGGCCTTGGGCGCCCTGGGCAGACGGCGAGCGGTGCACCGAGGTGGGCGGCCAATCGGCGTAGCGCGGATTTGCACTCCACAAAAATGCCTTACGTATCTCCATATTCTTTGCCTAGTTTCCCCCGAGCCCGTTCGCTTCCGGCCGCCGTGCATGTGGGTCGGCTGTACCAGGAACGCGATCTGAGGCTTTCCGCTCCCGATTGCTGGAGAAGCGTATGCGTGTTGCCGTCACCGGTGGCGGTGGATTTCTTGGGTCACATCTCTGCGAGGCCCTTCTGAGGCGCGGGGACTCCGTGGTGTGCCTGGACAACTTCTCGACAGGCGAGCCCAGGAACATTGCCCACCTGCTCTCCAATCCAGCGTTCGAATTCATCCATGCCGATGTCAGCGTCATGATGGAGGTAGCCGGCCCTGTCGACGCCGTTGCCCATCTCGCGAGCCCCGCGTCCCCGCCCGATTACCTCCGGCAGCCGCTGGAGACGCTCGCCGTGGGAAGCAGGGGGACGGAGAACGCCCTCCGTCTCGCACTGTGTCATCGTGCCCGGTTCATCCTCGCGTCGACGAGTGAGGTCTATGGCGACCCCCTGGTCCACCCGCAGGACGAGGACTACTGGGGCAACGTCAATTCCGTCGGACCCCGCAGTGTGTACGACGAGGCGAAACGATTCGCGGAGGCGATCTCGGTCGCATACCGCCGTACCCACGGTGTGAATGTCGGTATCGCACGGATCTTCAACACGTACGGTCCGCGCATGCGCCCGCACGACGGGCGGGTGGTTTCGAGCTTCATCACCCAGGCCCTCACAGGCGAACCCCTGACCATTTACGGAGACGGAAAGCAGACCCGCAGTTTCTGCTACGTCGACGACCTGGTCCGCGGGCTCGTGGCCCTGCTCGACTCCTCCGAAGCCGGACCCTTCAACCTGGGGAATCCTGTCGAGCGAACGGTCACCGAGCTCGCCGAGATGGTGCTGGGACTCACCGGCTCGCTGTCGGAGATCCAGTACCACCCGCTCCCCGTCGACGACCCGACCCGCAGGCGCCCGGTCATCTCCCGGGCACGGGACGCGCTCGGCTGGTCGCCCGAGGTGGACATCGAGGAGGGGCTGCGCAGGACGAGTGACTGGTTCGCCTCCCGCCCCGCCGATCTCTCGGCCGGGCCCGCCGCGATCCGCGGCGGCCAGGAGGACGGGATGCCGCCCCCGAGGAGGTACGCCGGCGCTGCGTCCGACAGGCCGGAATCCGTTCCCGCTCCGGCCTGAACGCGTCCGGACCTTCGCTCCGGCGGGGAGCGGCGTCACGGCACCACCTCTCTCCCCGCCGGCCCCTCACCTCCAAGGCGACCGTGAGGCCCTCGCGCCGCCACACCAAGATCATCCCGGAGTGCGTTCACATGACCCCGACCGAGCCAGGGCTCGTACAGGCGGCTGCCGCGACCGACGCGCGCATCCCCAGCCCGTCCGGAGAGCAGGCCCCACTCAAGGACCAGATCCGCGAGCTCTCCCGGGGCCGCGTCGCGGAGATCCCTCCCGACGGGCCCGTGTTCGCCCATCCGAGCCGCGCTCTGGAGACCCGCCCGACGAGCTTCGTCCGCCAGTTCGGCACAGCCGACAGGCTGAAGGTGGCGGTGCTCACCCTGGGCTGGGTCGCCTGCCTCATCTTGTTCTGGGTCTGGTGGCTGCGTCCCGAGCACCGGATCGGATGGGTGGGCCTGGCCGTCAACAGCGCGCTGCTGCTCTACCTCGCGCTGCTGCCCGTGCCCTTCTGGGTCGCGATCGTCCGCCTGCGCCGGTTCGACTCCCGGATCGAAGTCCCGGCGGTGCGTACCGGATTCGTGGTCACCCGGGCTCCGTCGGAGCACTGGGACATCGCCCGCACCACCCTGGAGGCGATGCTCCGCCAGGACTACCCCCACCCCTACGACGTATGGCTGTGCGACGAGGACCCGTCCAGCGAGATCCTGGAATGGTGCGAGGCGAACGGAGTCCGGGTCTCCTGCCGCCGGGACCGCCCGGACTACCACCGGCTCACATGGCCGCGGCGCACGCGCTGCAAGGAGGGCAACCTCGCCTTCTTCTATGACCACTGGGGCTACCGGGACTACGACGTCGTCGCGCAGCTGGACTGCGATCACGTGCCGAGCCGTACGTACCTGATCGAGATGGTGCGGCCGTTCTCCGATCCCGCGATCGGCTACGTCGCAGCTCCGAGCGTGTGCGACGCCAACGCCGAAGTCTCCTGGTCCGCCCGGGGCCGACTGCATCGTGAGGCGGTCTTCCACGGGGCGGTCCAGCTGGGCCACTCGGCGGGCCTGGCGCCCGTGTGCATCGGCTCCCACTACGCGGTGCGTACGGAGGCGGTGCGGGACATCGGCGGAATCGGGCCCGAACTCGCGGAGGACTTCTCGACCACGTTCCTGATGAACTCGGCCGGCTGGCAAGGGTCGTTCGCCATCGATGCCCACGCCAGCGGCGACGGCCCCGTCACCTTCGCCGCCATGGCCACCCAGGAGTTCCAGTGGTCCCGCAGTCTCGCGGTGATGCTCATCGGGATGCTGCCCCGCCACCTGGGCCGCATGCGCGGCTGGCTGCGCCTGCGCTTCGCCTTCGCCCTGTCGTACTACCCGCTGCTCGCGGGGACGACGATCATGGCGCTGGCTCTGCCCCCGGTCGCGGCTGTCACCGGTCTGCCCTGGATCAACGTGAACTACTTCTCGTTCCTCGGCCACTTCTGGGCGATGTCCGCATGGCTGCTGCTCCTGACCATGCTCGTGCGTAGACGCGGCCTGCTCCGCCCCGTGAAAGCGCCGGTCCTGAGCTGGGAGAGCTGGCTCTTCGGGCTCGCCCGCTGGCCCTTCGTCGCCTGGGGGGTGGGCGCGGCCCTGGTACAGAAGCTGCGCCCGCGGCCGGTGGTCTTCAAGGTGACCCCCAAGTCGACGGACGGGCTCGAGCCCCTGCCGCTGCGGCTCATGGCGCCCTACCTGATCATCACCACCACCCTGTCCTGCGCGGCCGTGGCCGGCGAGCTGACCGGCCCCGCCGCGGGATATGTCTTCCTGTGCATCCTCGGCTCGTTCTCGTACGCGATGGTCACCCTCACCATCGCCGGGCTGCACATCGCAGAGATGGCCCGTGCCGCGGGAGTGCCCAAGTGCAAGGCCGTGGTGACGGCCCGGCTGCCCCTGCTCGCCGGAACCCTCACACTGCTGCCGCTCGCCCTGGCCATCGGTCTCTTCCCCATCTACGCGGCAGGCGTCTTCGGCTGGTGACACCGGCGCACCGGCTCCCCACCCCCACAGACGATCACGGAGAAAGGATCCCACCCCCATGCCCACGACGGTCCTGGTCACCGGCGGTGCCGGCTTCATCGGCAGCCATACCTGTGTCGAACTGCTGGAGAACGACTACGAGGTGGTCGTCGTCGACGATCATTCGAACAGCTCACCGGAGGCGCTGGAACGCGTCGCGAAGATCGCGGGACGCCCGGTCGTCGCCGTCCACCGAGCCGACATGAGGGACCGGCGTGCGCTGGATGCCGTATTCGACTCGCACCCGATCGACGCAGTGATCCACTTCGCCGCGAAGAAGGCGGTGGGCGAGTCCGTGGAGATCCCGATCGCCTACTACGACATCAACGTCGGCGGCACGACCGCCCTGCTGTCGGCCATGCACGCACATGGAGTGCACCGGCTGGTGTTCTCCTCGTCGTGCTCGATCTACGGGGACGCCACCAAGGTGCCTCTGGCAGAAGGGGATCCGGCGGCCCCGACGAACCCGTACGCCTCGACGAAGTGGCTCTGCGAGCAAGTGCTGGCCGACACCTGCCGTCGCCTGCCCGAGCTCAGCGTGCTGGCGCTGCGGTACTTCAACCCGGTCGGCGCGCACCCGTCCGGAATGCTGGGTGAAGACCCCCGGGGCGTGCCCAACAACATCATGCCGTACCTGGCGCAGGTCGCCGTCGGCCGTCGCGAGCGGCTCAGCGTCTTCGGTGATGACTACCCCACCCCCGACGGGACCGGCATTCGCGACTACATCCACGTCATGGACGTGGCCGAGGGCCATCGCCGCGCGCTGGAGCACCTTGGGGACGAGAACGGAATGCGTGTCTTCAACCTCGGCACCGGGGTGGGGTCCTCCGTCCTCGACCTCGTCGCAGCCTTCGAGCGGGCGTCCGGCAGGCCGATCCCCTACGAAGTGACCGGGCGCCGCCCGGGAGACGTGACCGAGCTCGTCGCCGACCCCACCGCGGTGGCGGAGGCCTGGAACTGGGCCGCGACCCGTGATCTCGCCGCGATGTGCCGCGACGCCTGGCGCTTCCAGGAACTCAACCCCTCGGGCTACGCCGGCTGACGCCTCCGAGCCCGCCGCCGGTTCATCGCACCCCACCACACCAGCTCGTCAGACAGGAGATTCGCATGCGCTTGACCGTCATCGGTACGGGGTACCTCGGAGCCGTGCACGCCGCGTGCATGGCAGACATCGGACACGAGGTCCTCGGGGTCGACGTCGATGCCGAAAAGATCAGAGCCCTCACCGAGGGCAGACCCCCCTTCTTCGAGCCAGGTCTCGACGACGTGCTGACCCGCGCCATCGACTCCGGGCGCCTGCGCTTCTCCACCTCCCTCAGCGAGGCCGCCGCCTTCGGCGAGGTGCACTTCGTCTGCGTGGGCACCCCGCAGCAGGCCGGTTCGAACGCGGCCGACCTGCGGTACGTCGACGCCGTCATCGACGGGCTGGCTCCCCACCTGAGCAGTCCCTGCCTGATCGTGGGCAAGTCCACCGTCCCGGTGGGCACCACCCCCCGCATCGCGGCCCGGCTCAGAGGCCTTGTCCCTGCGGGGGCTGACGTGGAGGTCGCCTGGAACCCGGAGTTCCTGCGAGAGGGGTTCGCCGTCGAGGACACGCTGCGGCCGGACCGCCTCGTGGTGGGCGTCACCTCACCGCGCGCGGACCGGACCCTGCGCGAGGTGTACGCCCCCATGCTCGACGCCGACATCCCGTACATCAGCACCGACCCCGCCACCGCCGAGCTGGTCAAGGTGGCGGCGAACTCCTTCCTCGCGACCAAGATCTCGTTCATCAACGCGATGGCGGAGGTCTGCGACGCGGCTGGTGCGGATGTGAGCACCCTCGCCGATGCGCTCGGACATGACACCCGCATCGGGCGCCGCTTCCTCAATGCGGGCCTCGGCTTCGGCGGCGGCTGCCTGCCCAAGGACATCCGGGCGTTCACCGCGCGGGCCCGGGAACTCGGCGTCGAGAAGGCGGTGAGCTTCCTGACCCAGGTCGACGACATCAACCTGCGCCAGCGGTCCCGGACCGTCACCATCGCCCGTGACCTGCTCGGTGGTGCGTTCTCCGGACACCGGATCACCGTCCTGGGCGCCACCTTCAAGCCGAACAGCGACGATGTCCGCGATTCGCCGGCCCTTGCCGTGGCGGCGGCGATCCACCGCGAGGGCGGTGAGGTACGGGTCCATGACCCCGAGGGGATCTACAACGCGCACGCGGCTCACCCCGAGCTGAGCTACGAGACGGACGTGCTCTCCGCGTGCCGGGGAGCGGATGTCGTGCTGCACCTGACCGAGTGGAGCCAGTACCGGGAGGTCGACCCGGTGAAGCTGGCACGCGTGGTCTGCGCACCGCGGCTGGTCGACGCCCGCAACAACCTCGATGCGGGGCTGTGGCGCTCCGCCGGCTGGACCGTCCGGGCACTCGGCAGGCCGGCCCCCGCCACGGTGCCCGCACCTCTGCGTGGTGGCGGTCTCGCTCAGTCCTCGGCACGCGGCTGTCCGGCACCTGCGGAGGGCGCTGCCCTCAGCCGTGCCCCGAAGTAGTCGACCGGGCCGGGGTCGACGCCGACCGACCGCAGTCTGACGGCACCTTCCAGCTTGTCGGCGCATTGAGAGACGAGAGAGGTGGCCCCGGCAGGATCGGTGACCGGGGCCACCGCGCCCATGAGACACGGGTCGGCGGTGCTGCCCGTCAGGACGTCGCCCATCTGCTCCTGTCCGGCCCGGTCCCGCCAGGCATCCAAGTCGGTATACCGGGCTTTGCCCCACTGCAGCTTCCAGTCGCCCGTGCTGAAGTAGTCGTTGCCCTGCAGATGCACGAGTGCTTGCGTGTAGTTCGTGTCCGAATCCACGACGGGAGCACCGTTGGTGACGAAGATGTTGTTGCGGACACCGACTCCGCTCATGCCGTTTCGGAGGCGCAGGGCCGGGGGCCGGTCGATGCCGTTCGACCGCAGGATCACGGTGTTGTGGTAGATGTCCAGGTCCCGCATGCGAGTGCCGAAGGCCACGATGCCGCCGTACCAGGACAGCTTTCTGGCATCGTCCCAGCTGTAGTTGAACCGCACGACGTTGTCCTTGTGGGCGTTGGTCGGTTCCCCCGAGTACATGAGGAAGCCCGCGCCGTCGTTGCCGTAGGACAGGTTGTACTGGAGGACCGACGACGACACGTTGTTGTCCAGTCCGAAACCGCCGCCGTCGACGCGAGAGCCGGTGTGATTGCGGTATGCCTTGTTGTGCTGGATGACGACGCGGGTCGAGTCGTAGGTCCAGATTCCCTCGGGCCCCTCCTGGGCGCGGGCCGAGGAATTCGCCCCGTTGTCGTACGAGACCGACTGCTGAATGGTCGCGCCCCGGAGGCTGCCGAGAATGATTCCGCTGCCAGTATTGCGGTCGTCCGCCGTCGGGTCTCCCGGATTGCTGTACGCCTCGACCCGCGTGATCACGAGCTTTTCGTGTGCGTAGCGCGGTTTCTCGGCCGTGAAGCGGGGTCCGTAGGTAGCCAGCCCGGCGTTCTGATTGTGGTGCACTGCCGAGTCGCTGATCTGGATGTCGCGGAAGCCGGAGGACTTCGGGCCTGTTCCCAGGTGAATCCCGTGCTGGAACCGGGACACGTCGACCCCGGAGATCCGCACGTGGTCCAAGGGTTTTCCGTCCCGGCGGTCGTTGAAGAAGGTGATGCCGTCCGCACTGCGCTGAGCCTTGGCATCGCCGACGAGGGCCAGATTCCGGATCTCCACTCCGGCGGTGTTGTACACGGTGATTCCCGCAGTGCCCCGCGTCGCGATGGTCGCCCGACCGGTGCCGTATGAATCGATCACCACGGGCTTGGACGCGCTGCCCGCATGGCCCGGGCCGATGGTCAGCCTTCCGGGGAAGCGCTCTCCGCCTTTGAGCCGGAGGCGGTCTCCCGGCCGGAACGGCACCTGGTCGGCCCGGGCGAGGGTGCGCCAGGCGGTCGCCTCGGACAGCCCGTCTTGTTCGTCGTCGCCCTCCGGGTCCACGTAGAAGGTGAGGGCTCCCTTCACAGGAGGTCGCGGTGGCGTGTAGGGCTTGAGCACGTCACATCCGGTGAGCAGGGCGATCGCGCCCACGGTCACGGCTGCGACGCATTTCGCCCCGCCAAGAGGACCCCACCAGGCGGTCCGACGGTCGCGCATCATCCCGGTGTCCCCATTCCGTTCGGCTCCGCACGTCGGGTAACAAGGTGCCAGAAACCGGGCGCATGTGAGGTCCGTGACATGGCGATATACGCCCATCTTTCAACTGCTGCCGGAATGCGAGCGATTATCCGATCGTGTGCGTTTCGGGCGTTGGAGTGCGTCGAGTACTGGGCCCGAGATGGCCGGTACAACCCCTGGCGTGCCTGCGGAAAAGGCCCATGCCGTGGGCGCGCGACATCGTTGCGGTGCGGTGCGGGACTCCTCGCGCCAATGCCGACCCTGTGCTGACTCCGGAGGTCCACTACGCTCCTGACCCGCACGAAGACGGACGGTCTCGTGCACGTTCTGGAATTCGATCGGCCGCTCCCATCCCTCTTCTCGGCAGCGTGCACGCTGTGGGTCTGGAATGTTGGGCGCCCTTCACAGGGGTCGCCGGACAGGCGAGGAAGGTACGGGCGCGGGCTTGATCTGAGGTCATGAATGCGACCTCGTTAGGTGCGGCCGTCACTTCTTCCTAGCCTCGAAACAGGACGTTACGGAGAGTGTGTCGCATGAATCGTCAGTTCGTTGGGATCGCTGATGCGGCCGAGTACCTGGACATGTCCGAGCGCTGGATGTACCGGGAGTCGCCACGGCACGGGATCCCGCGGTACTACTTCGGCGGGCGGCTCAAGTTCAAGGTTCAGGATCTTGATCGGTGGGCGCAACAGCAGAAGGTTGCCTGACTTGGGGGGCCGGGCAGATGCCCGGCCCCCTTCCTTGTCAGAGCCCCTGTTCGAGGAGGCGCGCGGCCCGGCCGATCGAGGCCGGCATCAGGTGGCGGTAGATCTTGTACGTCATGTTGATGTTCTTGTGGCCCATCCACTCCGCCACGTCGGTGATGGGGATGCCGTTGGTGAGGCAGTTCGACGCGAAGTAGTGGCGGAGAGAGTAGGGCTTGAGCGTTCGGGTGAGTCCCGGGCGAGCGCTTCGGCGACGAGCCGGTCCTTGGTGCCGAAGTAGTAGAGGAGCATGCGGTCGCTGGTGCCGAGCGCCTTGGCCAGGGGGCGGAGAGAGGTCCGCCAGCCCGTTGTGGATCACGTAGTCGCGGACCCGGCGCAGCAGGTGGGGTAGGGCCTTGTTCACGACTGATGTGCGTCTGCCGGAGCTTGGTTACATCCGGGTCTGGGTCTTCTGCTTGAGGCGTTCGTAGGGTGTCTGGCCGTCGAGAGCGCCGTGTGGGCGGTGGTAGTTGTAGTAATCCTCCCATTCTCGGAGTTTTTCGTTCAGAACGTCGGTGTCGTCGATGACGACACCGGCGAGCATGCGGTAGAACTCCTCCGCGTCGATGCGGTGTGAGCGTTCGACCTTGCCGTTGAGGTGCGGGGAGGCCGGCTTGATGTAGGTATGGGCGATGCCCTTGTCGAGCACGTGCCAGTGGAAGGCGGACTGAAACTCCGCTCCGTTGTCCGTCTGGATGACTTCGACGCGGAACGGCAGCCGTTCGAGGACGTAGTCCAGGAACTGGACGGCGGTCTTCTGGTCGCATCGCGGGTAGATCCGCAGGACCCGCAGCCGGGTGCAGTCGTCGATCGCGGTGAACTGGTAGTACTTGGCCCGGCGACGGCTCTTGGGGGCTTCACCGGTGACCGGAGCCGGGGTCTTGGCCCTGGCCGGGGCGCCGATGGGCTCGATGAACTTGACGTCGATCCGGACGCGGTTGCCGGGCAGCTGCTTCTCGTAGCGGGTATGGCGCCGGTCGTGGCGCTTGTAGCGCTGAGAGGCGGGCAGCCGGTTCAGGCCCAGCCGTTTGAGGATGCGGTAAACGGCCGAACAGGCGATGTCGATGTCGTGGTACCGCTTGAGGTACATCCGGATCTTCATCGGCCCGAAGTGGTAGTTCTGCCGCAGGTAGACAATCTTGTTCACGACGTCGGCGTCGGTGGCGTTCGGGCTGTGGTGCGGCGCGCTGGAGCGGTCACGCAGCCCTTCGATGCCTTCCTCCCGGCTTGCAGCCGGGGCACAGGTGGCAGTCCTCGGGCTCATCCGCTGGCGGATCGTCCCGCCCGAGCAGCGGGACGATCCGGCGGAGGTTCTCTCCGGCCTCGGCCCACAGGGCCATAGGCCGCTTGGCGCGCCGCTCGAATACGACGTCGCCGTCGGGTCTTCGACGGTGCGGACCCGGGCCAGCGTGCCGGCGCCTTCCTCCGGGTGGTGGGGGAGGAGCGCCAGGGCGGTCTCGAACCCGGGCCCTTTCTCCACGCCGATGGCGTGTGCCTGCCCGGTGGGGCCAAAGGAGCGTTCAGCCCGCTGAGGGTCACGAAAGCGTAACCGAGAGGTGCGGCTTAGCCGAATGTCGGTGGCGGCATGTAGCCGTCCCTTTACGCTCCTTGCCATGCGGCGGCGGTGCACCATCGAGCCGCATGACTGGGGGGTCATGGTGACGCTGTACGGACGGGCGGCGGTGCTCGATGCCGTCGTGCCTTCATTGGTGGGGCTCGAGTCGCAGGGGGCCGCCCGACTGCGGATACCGGGCGGGAGTCCGCTGCTGATCGAGTGCGGCGGCGGGCGGCTCACCGGCAAGACCGCACTGCTGAAAGAGCTCTCGAAGCGGTACGCGCAGCGGATACCGCAGGCGTACGCCGACCTCGGGGCGGCGGACTTCGGCCAGCCGGGGCTCGCCTCCCTGGCCGACGAGAGGACGGCGAACGCCTCGCGCACCTCGGACCTGCTCTTCTACCTGATGGACGGGTTGAGCCGGAAGCCGAACGAGTTCGCCGGGAAGTTGTCCTTCCCCAGGCTCACCCAGGGGCTGCTCGCGGTCACCAGCTGGCAGTCCGAGGACGTCCAGCCCGCCGAGCTGCAGGCCGCCCGTCGCCGCCTCGCGGGGCTGTTACGGGAGAGCCAGCCCGACCTCCAAGCGCGTAACCAGCGGGTGTCGGGCTGGATCGGACAGGTCACCCAGGGCGTCGGCGCCGCAGCGGGGCTGGGACCCGGGGTGAGCGAACTGGTGGGGCCGCTCACCGACATCGTCACCACCGAACTGCTCGGCCCGCGCGCCAACAGGCAGGGCCTGGGCTGGTGGGCCGGCCGTCGGGTCGGCCCCCAAGGGGACGGGCACGCCCAGTTGACCGATCTCGCCATGTGTTTCCGCGGTGACGGGGGCGACCGGCGGCGGGCGGAGCACCATTTGGTGGCCGCTCTCCTGGAGGACATGGCCGACCACTACACCTGGATGCGCCTGAAGAACCGGGTGCCACGCCCGCTCCTGCTCCTGGACAACGTCCACACCCCGCTGGGTGTGACGGTCCTGGACGCGCTGACCCGCGCCTGGCACGACGAGCCCACGCGGACGCACCCCGGCGTCGTTGCGGCGGCCCTCGCCCAGGAGCTCGCCGTGCCCGACGCCGAGGGCACCGCCCCGTCGACGAGGAGTGCGGCGGGCCCGTACTGGCGGCAGGACAGGCCGCGGACGGCCGCCGGCTGGGTGTTGAGGCTGCCGATGGCACAGCTCGACCTCGACGAGGTCAAGGAGATGTTCGGCGACGACCGGCCGGGGCCCGACACCGCCCACCTGATCCACCGGCTCAGCGCCGGGCGGGCTGGGATGACCCACGCCCTGGTGCTGTCCGTCCGGCAGAGGATCGGCCTCCACGAGCCCGTCGACCACGGCGCGCTGCTCGAGCTGCCGCTCGAGCTGCCGCTCGACGACGGGCCGACGCTGCCTGTGTACGAACGGCTGCTCGGGCTCCTGATCCCCGACGGGGAGGCCCGGGCCCGCCTCGCCTCCTACACGCCTGCGCTCGACGACGCGGCCGCCCACGCACTCGACGCCGACCACGTGCAGCACGGACCCGACGGACAGCCCGTGGCGGCGACCGTCAGAGTGCCGGTGGCGGAGACCAAGCGCCTGTTGCGGAAGGATTGCTGGAGCCATCACCCCTGGCCGGGCACCGGCGGGCCCTTCGTCGGTGATCCCACCCTGCGGGCCCTGCTCGTGCACGACCTCCGCACCCGCACCCGCACTGGCGCGGCGCCCGGGGGTGGGGACTGGCGGGGCAGCCACCGGCGGCTGCGCCTCCTGTACGCGCCGGGCGCCGCCGACCCGCGCGATGCCTGCTACCTGCACCATTCGCTCGCCATCGGCGACACCGACGTCGTCGTGCGCGCCCTGCACCGCCGCCTGGCCGAGCAGGACGCGCCGGGGTGGCTGGCCACTCTCAACCTGGTCTGCGCCGCACCGCATCCCCCGGAGCGCCCGGCCGTCCCGGCTGCGGATCCCGTGGAAGACCGGCTCGCGCCTGACAACGACCCCGTGCGCCAGGCCGTGCAGCTCCTCGTCCTCAACCTGTGGCGCCAGTCGCACCCCCTCGCGCACCCCGACCCGAGGAAGGTCAACGCAGTCCGGCTGCAACTGCTCACCCTGGCCCAGAACAGCGCCGTCGGCCCCCAGGAGGTCTTCTACCAGGCCTACGAGGAGTGGCCCCAGTTGCTGAACCGCTGGATCCAGGCACCCGATCTGCCGACCTACGGAGAGCCCCGCCCATGACACTCTGGCCCGCCGGACCGCTGAACCGCGCCCTGCTGATCGCCGCCGTCGCCGTCGTCCTGGGAACCGGCGGCTACCTCTCCTACGACCAGTGGCTCGCCGAGGACCCGGCTTGCGCCCCCGGCGTGGCGAAGCGGGGCCCCCGGCACGAGTGCGTCGGCGTCACCGACGGCAACTACGTATTCGCTCCGTCGCTGAAGCAGGTCACCGACCGCATCAAGGCGGAGAACGACAGCGTCGCCGGCAAGTCGCCCGCCACCATCGCCCTGATGATCCCCATGATCTCCGACACCCAAGCCGAGCAGCAGGAGTACGTCGAGCAGGTGCAGGGCGCTTATCTGGCCCAGTACCGCGCCAACCACCAGGCCAACGGCAAGCAGCCGCCCATCCGGCTGGTACTCGCCAACCCCGGCCGCGGTTACAAGGAGTGGCGTACCGTCGCCGACCAGCTCGCGCGGACCGCGGCCGACAAGAAGGAGAACCTGCGCGCCGTCGCCGGCATCAACATCAGCATCACCGAGACCGAAGAGGCCGTCCGCTACCTCACCAAGGACAAGGGGATCCCGGTCGTCGCGGGCCCCATGACCGCGGACGACATCAAGAACACCGCAGCCGACCCGCACCGCTACCCGGGCCTGGCCCGGATCGCCCCCGGCAACACCGACCAGGCCGACGCCCTCGCCTCGTACGGGTCGGACATCAAGCCCGCAGAGACGCTGGTGGTCGAGGACATCCGCGAGGGCGACAACTACCTGGCCAGCCTGCGCCAGACCTTCGAGAAGCTGGCCAAAGGCGCGCCCAACGCCCCGGAGACCTTCCGGTCGCCGCCCGACTTCAACGACGAGGGTAACCTCGCCAACGACTTCCACCAGATGGTGCCGGACATCTGCTCCTCCGACGCGAAGACCATCTATTTCGCCGGCCGTCCGGTGCAACTACGTCTGTTCCTCGGCGAGTTGAGCAATCGCAACTGCAGCAAGCCCTACACCGTCATCAGCGGCTCGCACGCCTCCACCCTGACGGTCGACGAGAAGTTCGCCGACCAGTGGGGCGCCCTCACCAAGGGCGCCGGCATCACCCTGCGCTACCCGGGCCTGGCCCACCCCGATGCCTGGGGGGACCGAAGCACGACGCCGACCGGCGGCTCCAAGGCGGCGCTGAAGGAACTGACCGACCTGGTCCAGAAGCTCGGCACCGAGGAGCCCGACTCGATCGGCCCCGCCAACCTCTCCGACGGTCGCATCATCATCACCTACGACGCGGTCTCCACCGCCATCGCGGGCATCCGCAACGACGCCGTGGGCAGCGTGAGGATGCCGTCCCTCTCCGAGGTCGCCGACAGCTGGCTGCGGCTGCACGGCAACAACCGGGTCGAGGGCGCCAGCGGCTGGATCTGCCTCGACCAGTACGGCAACCCGTACAACAAGACCGTCTCCATCGTCCATCTCGACCCGACGACCAAAACCGCCGTCTTCGACGGCATCGCCTGGCCCGCGGGCCGCGCCCCCGACCCCAACTGCTCCATCCCCAACTGAGGCCGACGGCAGGCCCCGCCCCTGCCGATCCGCCCGACGACCGGTCGGCGGATACTGGGGGCCGGTAGGACGACGAGGGCGGGGCGACGACGGATCGGACGGGTCGCGGTGTGGGCGGCGGGACTGCTGCGCCGATACCTCCCCCCCCGCACCGGCTTCCTGCCCACCGAGGTCGAATCCGGCAGGGCATCTTCGGCCCGCCCATGCTTGCTGCTCGCGGGGTTCGCCGTCTCGCGGGCTGGCTCTCATGTGTCATGCACCCAAGGCCTGCGCCAGAGGTGCCCCGCACGTCCCGGGGCGGCGTGCTCCTGATGCACGTCGTGTCAGATCAGCGCCGCCCGGTACCGCTGTGCGATCAAGGCCTGCTAACGCGCAGGCTTTGGGCCTGCGTTCCGGCCGACAGGCTCAGGCTGGTGTGGAGCATGGATTGCGTGTCGCTCAGATGACTGGGGGCCGGCCCAGGCGGGTCATCCGCCATACGGTCCGCCACCTCATCGGCTGCCGTGGCGGGCAGGAGACTCGAACCCCTTCGAAGAACCCGGCCCACCATGATCTGAGGCCGGACAGGGGTGGCCGCTGCGTGATGGTGTAGGCGGCCCAGGTGGCGAGGTAGATCGGGACCAGAATGATGGGCAGGTGGCGTTTGGCCAGCCATACGCGGTTGCGGCCGGTGTTGCGGTAGTAGACCGCGTGCCGGGTCGCCGCGGTGCGTGGGTGGCGGAGAAGCAGGTCCGCGCGGTAGTCGATGTCCCAGCCGGCGTCCAGGGCCCGCCAGGCGAAGTCGGTCTCCTCGTGGGCGTAGAAGAACGGGGCGGGGAAGTCACCGACCTCGTCGATCACGGTCGTGCGGATGGCGTGGGCGCCGCCGAGGAAGGTGGTGACCGGCCCCGACATCGTGGGGTCGGCGCCGCCGAGGCGGGGGACGTGCCGGCGCTGGGTGAGTCCCTGCTCGTCGACGATCCGGAATGCAACGATTCCCAGGCGCGGGTTCTCGGTGAACGCCTCGCGGACGCGTCGCACGGTGTCGGTGCGGGGGAGGAGGCCGTCGTCGTCCAGGACCAGGACGATGTCCACGCCGCCGTGCTCGCGCAACCACTGCACGCCCGCGTTCCGGCCGCCGGGGATCCCCAGGTTCTCGGGCAGCTCGACGGCCGTCACCCGGGCGGGCAGGGCGGGCAGCTTCACGCCCTGGCCGAGCACCACCACCGTCGCGGGAGCTCCTTCCTGCGCCGCCACCGAGTCGAGGAGCGAACGGAGTTCGGCCTCACGGTCGCCCATGGTCAGTACGACGACCCCGACCGTGGGCCCCGTCGTCTCGGGAGTCGTCATGCCTGCGCCCGCAGGAGCTCGGTGGCGCGCTGGTCCAGGTTGGCCGCCCCGGGTACCCCGCGTCTGCGGTAGCCGGCCACCGTCCGGCGGATGGAGCGGATCTCCTGCCGGCTGCGGTCGGAGACCACGCCGTCCATGAAGTCGAGCGAGCGGTTCCACAAGCCGATGGCCTCCTCGTGCCGGCGCTGCGCGGCGACCGACTTCCCCAGATTCATCATGGTCAGGGCGTGCCCGCGCTGATAGGTGCCCGGTGTACGGGCCAGCATCGCCGTGCGGTAGTGCCGCTCGGCCGCAGAGTAGTCCTTCATCGCGGTCAGGGTCTTGCCCGTGTGCGAGGCGACCGTCGCCGCGACGGGACCGGATGCGGCCGAGTACGACGGCACCGGTTCCCGAGTGTCCGAGAGCGCGCTCTCGGCAGCCAGCAGTGCGGCTGCCGCCTTTCCGCTGTCCCCGTTGCTCCCGTAGGCCCGCGCGCAGGTCACCAGGAGCAGGGCCTCGGTCTGCCGGTCGACCTTGCCCGACGCCCGCCGCAGCGCCTCTTTCGCGAGTTCCGTGCACGATTGCGGATGCCCGAGGTCGAGGGCTTGGTGTGTCATGGCCCGCATCAGCCACGCGCCGTGCCCGTCCGGGTCGCTCTCGCAGGCGAGTTGGTAGCCGAGCTGGTAGTACTGCTGAGCGGCGCCCTCGCGGCCGAGGTCGTGGTGTTTCCAGCCGACCAGGCACGCCAGCTGGGCGGCGGCCCCGAAAGCATCCTCGCGCACGGCCGCGGAGGGGAAGCGGGCGGCGAGCATCGGGGCGACGGTGTCGGTCAGGTAGGCGGTGACCGTGGTCAGCCCGTGTCCGCCACCGAGCTTCTCGTCCGCGCTCCTGAACATCTCGGTGAGCTGACGGACGACCGCGACTTCCTCCGCGCCGACGCCGACGCCGCCGCTGCTCGCGGCCGCTTTGAACGTGGCGGCCACGGCCTCGTGGTCGTAGGCCAGGGGAAGGCCGACCGCCGCGGTGGCGAACGCTGCGTTGATGAATTCCCTGCGGCGGAGCATCACTGATCTCCCGAGGTCGGCGGCGGTGGCCAGGGGATCAGCGCCCATGGCCTTCCCGATGCCTGCGGAGCCTAGACCGATCTCGGTCGTCGTGACGTGCCGCTTCACCTTTCTGGTGAGAGCTTCGGCGATGTACGCGCCTGTTCGACCGCTCGGTGTTCCGCCGGCCAACCAGTGGGCGACGGCCGACGGAGCCGTGCTCAGCTTCTCGCCGGCCTCGGCCGCGACGGCGCGGATCTCGCGCGCGAGCGCGAAGTAGGTGACCCCGGCCTCGGCGATGACAGCCGCCAGATTCTCGTTCGGTGTCCGGCTCTCCGCCACCTCGGCCCCCTGAAGCGATCTTGAACGGATTGAACGGGTTCCCGATGCCACCACAGTACTCACCTTCCGTAGCAGCGAGTTGACTGAGCTCTTTCAGGGTGCCCACTGATCGAGTGACCCGGACCGGATCGGGATGAGGACCGCAACGCACAAGGCCCCCGCACCGTTGAGAGAGGTGTTGGAAGTCTCAACCCATCGGCACAGGAGCCCTGTTGGTTCCCCATCCTGCCGCACTTGACCTGCCTCATGCTCTGGTCGAGTGGGTATCGATGCTCATCGTCACCCGTGAGGAAGGCCGAAGCTGCAAGCTGCCGCCCCACCAGCGTGCACTCGTGGGCCTGGTCTACCTTCGTCGTCACGACACGCTCGCGCAGATCGCCGCCGGCTTCGGTATATCCGTCGGCACCGCCCACGCCTACGTCAAAGCCGTCGTCCAGCACCTGTCCGGCCGGGCACCCGGCCTTCTGCGTGTCCTGCGCGAGACGGATCCTGATTACGTCCTGCTCGACGGGACGCTCGCCGAGTGCGACCGTGTCGGCGACAGCCGGGCCGACTTCTCCCAGAAGCACCGTCGTCACGGCGTGAACGTGCAGGTCGTAGCCGACCCCTCGGGCAAGCTGCGGTGGATCTCGCCTGCGCTGCCCGGCCGTACCCATGACCTGACTGCGGCCCGCACCCACCGCATCATCCGGATCTGCGAATGCCAGGGTGTTCCGATCCTCGCCGACCGCGCTTATATCGGCGCCGGCCCCTGGGTGACCACACCGATCAGACGGCTCCCGAACCGGGACCTCACCACGACCCAGCGAACGGTCAACCGGGCCCTGTCAGCGGCACGAGCACCGGTCGAACGCAGCATCGCGCGACTCAAGTCCTGGCGGATCCTCCCCAAAGCCCGCTGCAGCCCCAATCGCATGACTGTCATCGTCGCGGCCGTCCTCACCCTGGAGCGGCAACGCTGACGAAGCTCATTGCCGTTCCAGGGTGAGGACGGATTGGCGATGGCCGTCATGCGGTGGGGGAAGCGCCTCACGACCAGACGAGTCGGCCTTCGGCAACCTCGCAGACCGGATGGTTTCCATCGGCGATCTTCGTCAGCATCTCCGCTACGGAGTCGAAATACTGGGCCATCGATTCGTACTTTCCCGTGACCGTGACCTCACCCACGAACCAGCTGCCGACACGCCCGTCCCGCACATCGATGAACTTTCCCATCCAGCCGTCCTGGTCCGACAGGAACGGGATCCACTCATTACGCCAGAACGGATTGTCCGGCTGGTCCTGAGGGTCGAATCCACAGTGCGTAGAGCGGTTCGCGTAGAGCTTCTCCATCGCCCGGATGCCCAGAAAGAAGCTTCCCTCGTCCGGGAACCCGTCGAAGCCGCAACATGCCACTTCGTCGTCGACGTCTTCCTCCGGAAGATCCAGACTGTTCTGCAGCAGCCACGTCCGCAGATCCTCAGGGAGCGAGATCCCCATCCGTTCCTCGGCGGCCGCGAGCGTCTGCTCAGTAGCGGGCCCTGGCAGGTCAGCGTGATCGGCCGGCGCGTGCTGACGAAGAAGAGTCATCACGCGGGACCAACTCTCAGCCACACTCATCGTTCTCTGCCCTCTCTGCATGGATGCCTCTGTCCGACTGCTCCACGACGGAGGTTGCGAAGTGCCGACCGGAGAACCTTGCAGGGATGCTACTTCGAGCGTGCCTCCCACCCCTCCCCACGACTATCTTCCGACCCGAAGCACAGTGCCGGCTCCTCAGCGCGGTGGCCATCCGTCAAACGGCCGCTTGCCCAGGCCGTCAGGTACACAGACCGAGCCGCCCCGTTCCTGCGCTTCCTTGCCGACCTTCTCTCGGGCCCTTCGAGCCAGTTGGCCGGAGTCAGCTCACCCCCACGCCATGACGTCAGTCGTCCGTGCCGCCCTCACCCTGGAGGGGCGAAGCTGAAAACGCTTAATAAGCGTTACAGGAGGAATTCCCACCCGAACTCCGGCACGAAGCCGCGGTGGAGCTGCTCCCCGATTGCAGGACTCGCACCCGGAAGGATCAACTCGTGTCTGTCGATGAGGCTCCGCGCCGCGCCCGCTTCCTTCAACGCGTCACGGATCCGGTCGGCGTGGGCGCGTTGCCAGCTCTTGAGGGGCATCACGCCTCTGGCCTGCGCAGTCCTCTCCGATGAGGCGACCTCGCCTCTGCGTGGGATCCTCGTGAGCAGCTCGCGGAACCCCTGAGGTACTGCGTTCTCGGTGAAGAAGCCGTCCTGTAGGCCCGTGCTCAGGTAGCGAGTGACGATCAGTGCGGTCAGAGCGTTGTTGAGCAGAATTGATGCCGTCCGGCGTTCAGCCGGCACGGTTTTGGTTTTGATGGTCGTGGGGATGTCGCGGAATTCGATCAGAGACGGTACGAAGGCCTCGTGCTGAACCGGGTCGGCGGTCGTGGGAGCGAGATACAGCGGGCTCCCGCCCATAGTGACCGAGTAGGCGATGAGGTCTGCACGAGGCTGACGGGCCAACACCTTACTCAAGGCCCGGCGCGTGTTGAACGGCCGCTGGTTGACCGGACGCCCTTGTTCGAGCTCGTCCGGACCGGTGTTCAGCTCCTCGGGAAGCAGCACCGCACGGCTCGCTCCTGGGGGCAGTGCAGGTGTGTCGGCACGGTAGAGGCAGTCGAAGAAGATGACGCGGGCCAGGTCGTCGAGGGGCAACAGGTCGTTGTTGATCGACTGGATCATGCCTCGGTAGCCGGTGCTGTACGCGGCCAGGACACGGACACTTGGATCCGCGTACTGCAGACCAGCCAGGTCCATGAGCTCCCGCACCTGGTCCGCCCGATTCCCCCGTCTCGTCATAGATCGCCCGATACCGATGCCCCAAGCCTCGAACGTATGTCCCGCCGGTCCCCCGTTGGGCAGTTGGCTATATCCGCGCTCTCGGCCACTGACATTGATGAGCACCGTGGAGGAGGCGTGCTCGAACATTGCTCGCAGTCCGTGTGCCTCGATCTCGCCCCCCACGCCCCACAGGATCGTCACGTTGATGCGCGGCCTAGTCCCAGAGCCTGAGTTCCCGGGTCGCCAGGTGTAGATGCCGGGTCTCCGGCGGGTAGCTGGTTGGGGCCTGGAGTCCGAGAGCCCAGACGGTGACGGCGTACTCGTACCCGTGCCGGTGACGGTGGTAGTCGCCTGCGGCGCCCTTGAGGAAGCGGCGGGCGGTGGGACTGTAGGGCTCCTGGTCGTCGTCGCCGGTGTTCTTGAGCCGGGGGTCGGTGAGGAGCCGGGCGAGGGCGTCGTGCCAGCGGGTCAGTTCCTCGGCCTGTTGGCGGAAGGCGCCGGCCCGGAATCACCCTGTTCGCCAGACGCTGGCCCGATTCACTGGATGCCGGCTCGTCTGCGATCGATGTGCCGGCGCGGTCGCCGGTGCCCGGCAGGTCCTTGGCGAGCCGGCCTGTGAGTGCGCTCACCGGGCATCGACCGGGTGAGGACGCCGAGTGTGAGCAGAGCGAGCGCCGGCAGCACGGCGACGATGATTCCCATCGGCAAGGCGTCGGTGGCGCCACCCGCGCCGGCCAGCGGAGCAAGTGCCCCGCCGAACATGAACTGGCTGAAGCCGAGCAGAGCGGCTGCCGACCCGGCGTGTCCGCCGTGGTCGGCCAGGGCCTGGGCCGCGGCGTTCGGCATGACCAGGCCCACGCTGGAGACCAGGACGAACAGGCCGATCAGGAGCACGGGCAGGGGTGCCCGTGTCAGTACCGCGCCCAGGACGTGGTGCCAGCGGCTGTCGCGCCCAGCAGACCGGCGAGCAGCAGCACGCGGGCGCCGGCCCGGGCCACCAGCCGGCCGCTGATCTGGGCGGCCGCAATGAGTCCGGCGGCGTTGACGGCGAACACGGCGCTGTACTGCTGCGGTGACGGGCCGTGGATTTACTGCAGGACGAACGGCGAGCCGGAGATGTAGGCGAACATCGCCGCGAAGACCAGGCCGTTGGCCAGGACGTACGCGGTGAAGACCCGGTCGCTGAGCAGCTGCCCGACGACAGCCGGCAGTGGCTGGCGTGACGCGGAGGACCGGGTCTCCGGCAGTCCTGCGGCGGAGGCCGCCAGCATCCCGGCGCCGAGTACGGCCAGGCTCACGAAGATTCCAGGCCAGGCTGTGACGCGCAGTAGCTGGCCGCCGAGGACCGGCGCGAACACCGGCGCCAGGCCGGTGATCAAGGTCAGTGCGGAGAAGAGACGTGCGGTGCGGGTTCCGGAGGTGCGGTCACGGACCATGGCGTTGGCGATGACGATGCCGAACGCCCCGCCGATGCCCTGGACCAGGCGTAGGCCGACGAAGGTCCGGACGTCGGGCGCCACCGCGCAGAGCGCGCTGGCGATCGTGTAGAGGGCGAGGCCCGCCAGCAACGGACGCCGCCAGCCGTAGGTGTCGCTCAGCGGCCCGGCGATCAGCTGCCCGATGGCCAGCCCGGCCAGGCAGGCGGTGATGGTGAGCTGGGTGGCCGCGGCGCTGGCGCGCAGGTCGCCGGCGAGGTCCGGCAGTCCGGGCAGGTAGCCGTCGATGGACAGTGGTCCCAGGGCCACGAGCGCTGCGAGCAGGACGATGAATCGGGTTTGCCGGCCAGCGGCGTCGTTGCTCATGGCTCAGTACGCCACGGTGATGCGGCGGCGGATCGCGGTGCCGCTCTCGATCGTGTCGGCCAAGGCGATCGCGTAGTCGGCGTACGAGATGCGGCTGTTGCCGTCGTCGTCGGTGAGCAGGGTGTCCCCGGCGCTGCGGTAGGCCCCGGTCCGCTCGCCCGCTCCGATGACCGCGGCGGGCGACACGTACGTCCAGTCGAGGTCGTGTACGCCGCGGTAGAGGTCGAGCGCTTCGGACTGGGCCTCGGCGTTGGCCTTCCACAGCGCGGGGAAGTCCGGGTCGTCCATGACCCGGGCGCCGGTCGGCGTGCGCAGGCTACCGGCACCGCCGATGGTGACCAGGCGGGTGACGTCGGCTCGGCGGAGTCCGCCGATCAGCGCACGGGCGGCACCGACGATCGTGGCGCGGTCGCTTTCCTGGCCGATCCGGGGGCCGACGGCCGAGAGCACGGCGTCGTGGGAGGCGGCGACGCCGGCGACCGCCGCGGGGTCGGTGACGTCACCGGTGGTCACGGTCAGGGCCTTGTGCTTGAGTCCGTCGACGTGGCCGGCTCGGGTGACCGCGGTGACGGTGTGGCCGCGACGCAGTAGTTCCTCGGTGGTGGGCCGGCCGATGTTGCCGCTGGCACCGAACAGGACGATCTTCATGTGTTGCTCCTTGTTTCTGATGGTCAGAGGACGGGCTGGCCGTCGGCGATGATGGCCGCGGTGATGCCCCGCTCGTCGGCGGCGTGCTGGAAGCGCTGCTCGATGTCGGGTTGTTCGGTGTAGAACGGCGGGTTGTGGAACAGGCCGTAGTGCATGGCGCAGACGGTGCCGGCGCCGAGTGCGACGGCGGCCTCGACGCCCTGCTCGGGGGTCATGGTCGCCGGGACGTTGGCCGCGTAGCCCTCGAAGTGGGCGATGACGCCGTTGACCGGGACGAACGCGACGTCGAACGGGCCGTGGTCGCGGGCGATCTGCCACCAGCTGCCGTGCCACTGGGTGTCGCCGCAGTGGATGACCCGCCGGCCGGCGCCTTCGACGACCCAGGCGACCTGGTCACAGTCGTTGCCGCGCCAGTCCAGCGAGGTCACCGGAGTGACGGTCAGCTTTCCGATGCGGCGTGACTGGCCCAGGTCCTGGGCAACGGGGGTGATGCCCACCTCGTGCAGCGCCGCCGCGCTCGGGGTGTGGCAGCCGATCGTGCCGGTGGCCGCGATCCGGGCGATCAGGTCGTGGTCGTAGTGGTCGGGGTGCAGGTGGGTGATAAGGGCGTGGGTGCCGGGCGGGGCGTCGACCGGGTCGACCGGCCGGTGCGGCGGCCCCATCACCGGCGCCAGCGGAGCGACGTTCTCGAGCGGGTCGATCAGCAGGCGGGTGTCGCCGAGACGGATCTCGACGCCGGCCCAGGCCAGCCGACGCACGGAAAGGGTGGGGGTCATGGGCAGCGACGCTAGACCGATGTTGTTGAGAAAGTCAACAAGAGAGTTTTGAATCTCAACACCACGATGTAGGGTGGTGGCATGCGCACCTACGGGCAGTACTGCGGCATCGCGAAAGCACTGGACACCATCGGCGACCGATGGACCCTGCTGATCGTCCGTGAACTGTTCGCCCTGGGTCCGTGCCGGCACACCGACCTGCGCAACGGGCTGCCCGGGATCGCCAGCAACCTGCTGGTCGACCGGCTCCGCGAACTCGAGGAAGCCGGCCTGATCCACCGCGAGGCCGCCCCGCCGCCGGTGGCCACCACCCTGTTCTCCCTCACCGAGCGTGGCCGCGAGCTGGAGCCGGTGCTGCGGGAGCTGAGCCGGTGGGGCGTGCCGCTGTTGCGTGAGCCGGGCGGAAGCGACACCTTCCGCACCCACTGGCTGGACATGCCCGCCCGGGCACTGACCGACCACCGCCCCGACCAGCCGGCAATCGCCCTGCAACTGCACGCCGACGGCAGCGAGGACCTGGTCATCGAAGTCAAGGACGGCTCGGTGCACACACACGCCGGCCGGGTCGACCACCCCACCGCGTCACTGACCGGACCGCCGCACCTGCTGGCCGCGACCCTGCTCGGCGACCTCGATCTGAGCGCCGCAGTACAGCAAGGCCTGCGGCTCAGCGGCGAACGCGAGGCAGTACTGCGCATCCTGCCCCGCTGATCCGGGTGTGATACTGGTGGGCTCGCCTATTCAACTGTCGCGTGTTGGCCCGTCTGGCTCTGGGACTGCTACTGACCGTGACGTCTGGCAGGGGCGGGGCTGATGTCAGAGGTATCCGGTTGGATGAGCCCGTGACTGTCTATGACGTAGCCCGCCAGTTTCCCACCATCGCCGACCTGCGGGACCTGTGCCGCTCGCTTGCGATGCTCGATGCGATCCTGAGCCCGGACTGGGAAAGCCGGTATTACTCCTTCAACGCCGGTTGGGCTGCAGGCGAGGAGATGGCCTCGATGCGCAATGGGTCAGGAGACGAGTACTCCATAGTGTTCTCGGCGGCGGGGGTCTATGTCCGCGGCTTCAGCCACGAAGCGCCGATGAGCCCATATGGCAACGACGGCGAGCCTTGGCCGGGAGTGATCGACGATGTCCCTGAGGCCTTTCGGTCCTTCGTGGAGGAGCCGGCGTTCACCGACGAGGACGGCGTGCCCGTCGTAACAGCCTGCTTGTGGCGGGGGAAGACCGACGAGCAGTGGCGCCACGGGACGATCGACTTTCCCGAGGGCCGTGCCGATCCTGATGGGGCGACCGGACTGTTCAGCCTCCTGGTCGACCGTTCTCCGGAAGCGTTCCAGCGCTTCGCCGAGGACTACTACGAGGTCCCCGTAGACCTGACAGCAGTGAGCAATGTGTATGCCCTGCGACCGTTGGACCAGGAACTCGTACCGTCGCTGAACGCAGAGGTCACCTTGGCGGACCTGGCCCGGGACATCTCCGAAATCGGCTATCCGCGGCTGGACCGAGAATCGGTCTGACTGCTGCACGTCTCGGTGAGATCGCCTGTTCAACTGTCATCGGCCTGTCGGGGAGCCCAGCCGGATGGTGACCGTAGGTGGTCACCGGCGGCATAGCGGGTCCAGTTGCTACCGGCCTGTGCGGCGAGCTTGGCGGTGGTGACCCGGTGGTAGCCGAGGGCCTCGGCAACGACGGGTGCGGGCATCTCCAGAACGTGTTGTCGGATCGCGGCTGTGCGGCTGGCGGTGGTGGGAATGCCGATGTCGTTGATGAGTGCGGCGAGGACGTCGGGGGTATCGGTTGTCCGGCCCGGCGACCGGGGAACAGCCATCGGGAGGCGTGGTTGGTCGCGGTGTTCATGTTGTCGCGGCTGTCGAGCCAGCGAAGCAGCAATTCCGCCAGTGGCTGGGGAACCGGGGACGGCGGTTCGCCGAGGCGGAGAAGGGTCTGCTGGTTGCTGTGGAGGATGTCGTCGACGGTGAGGCGCACGACTCGGCTGAGTGGTTGGGCATAGAGCAGGACGATCACGCCTGCGACCCGAGTGCGAAGCGGCAGGTCCGGGTCGGTGAGAAGGCGCCCGATCAGTTCCAGTCGCTCGGGCTGCGGCATTGGAGTGGCCCGGCGGATCTGAACCGGAGGAAGCCGGAACGGCCGAGTGAGCTTGCTGGCCGAGCACCAGAGCAGGAAGGCTCGCATGGTGTTGCGGGTGTATTCGTTCTGCTCAGCGTGCCAGGCATCGATGCCGGTCTGGCCGCAGGTGCCGAGGGTGTGATCGCGATCGGCGAGCCAGGCCAGGAAGGCTGTGGCCTGTTTGACCCGGTCCGCGGCATGTCGACGAGCTGCTGGCGTGATCGGCTTCTTCTCAGTGTTCGTCCGCAGATGTGGGAGCACTTCCCAGGTAGCGAACCGGCGGATGACCTGGGCATCGTCTGGGTCGGAGATGCCGACGAGATGACCAATGAGCCACCGTTCGAACGAGCAGATCTGTTTGTCGATGATGGGCAAGGCACCGCAGGACATCAGGAGTTCCCGCAGATGGGCGGCGGCTCGCCAAGGTTCAAGTGTGTGGAAGGCTTCGTGAGTCAGCTCGATGTCGCCTCGACCGAGTCGTCGTAGCCAGTCGGCGGTGGAGTCGGGGCGTCCTTTGTGTCTGTCCAGCCAGGCGAGACCAGACAGCGGTCGGTCCATGGTGCGGAGCGAGGCGGCCAGCGGTGCGAGTTCGGGGCGAATCCGTCCAGTACCGTCGTCCAGCAGTTCGGCGAGCCGGTCGGCAATGGTGCAGCGGGTGCAGAGCAGTCCGCCGTGCAGCTTGTCTTCCTCTCTGCAACGGGAGCATCGGTAGGGCATCGTGAAGCCCGCGCAGTCGGAGCAGATCGGCGTGCTGTCGCCCGGCCGCAGGCCGGGAAGCGCGCGGTCGGCGCCGCATTCGGGGCAGGTTCCACGGACGCATAGCGCTTTGTCGTGGCAGGTGCGGCAAACGTAGCCGTCGCTCCAGCGAGCCGCGAACCAGCCGTGGCGCCGACAGCGGGCGCACGTCCTTTTGTGCCAGCGGTCGCACTGTTCGGGGGTGTAGGTGTAGGCGGGGCTCACTCGTCAGGCAGGATTCGTGCGGGTCGTGGCCGCAGCTTCGCAACTGCCGTGGGAAGGGCGGGGAGGTCGCCGGTCGCGGTCTTGCGGACTCCGACGTTCTCGGCAGTCGTGGTGACCAGGTCAGCCGGTGTGCAGGAGAAGATGTCGCAGAACGCGGCCAGCACCTGAAGCGACAGCCGCTCGGGTGTCCCGGAGACCAGGCGGTGGACCTGGGAGGCGGAGAGCTCGATGCCGCGGTCGCGCAGCAGGGGCACCAGCTCGGTGGTGGTGAACATCCCGCGAGTGCCCATTACTTCGCGCAACTTCCACGTGTAGCCGACCTTGCGCTTCACCTCTTCCTCCCGGGCTGGCTCTCCAGCGCGGCGGCGATGGTGCCGTCCAGATACCGCCGCAGTGTGCGCGTGCGGAAGTCTGAGCTCACGCAGGTGTAGATCGCGGTCGTGCTTGCGTGGTCGTGACCGACCTGTTCCTGGACGAAGCGCGGGTCCCAACCGCCCTCGATCAGGTGGGTGACGTAGGACCTGCGGAAGGAGTGGAAGTCCAGTCCTTCGTCCAGGCCCAGGGCCTGCCGGTAGGTGATGAAACGGGAGTTGAGGCGTTGGCAGCCGATCCGCAGTCCGCGTTCGGAGGGCCAGGCGGCCGGGTTTCCTTCACTTCCGAATAGTGGCCGGACTTCGGTGAACCACTCATCCAGGATGTCGGGGGCCCAGTCCCAGACAGTCAGTACTGTGCGGCGCTTGGGCGGTGAGCCCTTCTTGGCTTTGCCGAACCGAACGTGGCAGAGACCGAACTCGCCGTACTCGGCTCCGTGAGGGTTGCCGCCGAAGTCTGCGGCGTCCAGTATCCGTGTCTCGTTGCGTCGCGTGCCAAAGGCGTACGCAGTCTTGAACAATGTCGCGTCGCGAAATGCCGGCAGCCAGCCCTTGCGGCCGAACGCCCTGATGCGGGCCACTTCGTCGTCGCAGTGAGCGAAGAAGGCATGCAGCTCGGCCTTGGTGAAAGCGCGCTTCTTCGCGTCGGACTCGTTGTCCTGGACGTGCACCGCGGTGTTCCACTCGTGCACGATCTGGATCGGGTGGGCACCGAACCGCTCTTCACACGTGGCCGTCCACTCGTAGAGGGGGTCGGTGGCGAAGCGGCAGAAGGAGCGGATGGCTTCGGAGTACGAGCGGATCGTCGAGCGCTTGAGGTCACGCAATGAGCGCAGGTCACCGAGCAATTCCTCCACCATGGCCGGTGTCCACTGCCAGGGAAAGGCATTCACGTAGGCGCTGAACGCTTTCACCGTGTTTTCCCGGCCCTCGACGGTCGAGCGGGCAAGGTTTCGCGCCAGCTGCTGGTTGGCGAACCCTCCCAGCATCGCTGAAAAGACCTGCTCCTCCGGTCGCAGCAGTGCGACTCCGTCCGTCAGGTGCAGTCTCGCTGCCCCCGGAACCGTCCCGTTGAACCTCACCATCCACCACTCTCCGTAGCTCGCATCCAATGCGAGAAAACCGCACCTGATGCGAGTCGGTGGTGAATCCGCAGGCTGTCCATCCGGACGAGTGACAGCAGCTAGCGATCACGCCCCACTGGCCGCTACGGTCACGCGACGCGTAGGCACCTAACGCCCCTGTTCAGCGAGGCCCGCGTGAGCCTCCGCAGGCGCCAATGCGCAAACCGTCGCCAGTTCGCATCCAATGCAATTGACGGCGCTTGTGCTTGAGGTACAGGAAATCCCGGTGAGAACGATCTTGCTGGGGTTCGCCTACCTCGTGAGAGCTGCAAACTGACGGGGGACGGCGCCAGCACGCAGTTCGCGCGGGTCAGGGATGTGGTTGTAGAGGGTGCCCAGGGGGACGCCGAGGAGCTTGGCGATCGAGGTGATGGAGCGGCCGGGGTCGGTCAGCAGGTCGCGGGCGGCCTTGCTTACTTCCTCGGCGGGCGGCGGGCGGCGGGCGGCGGCCAGGCCCTTGTTAGCGGCAAGAGCACGGGCACCGAGGGATGGGTCTGGCCAGCTCCCTTCGGGTCACCCAGCCGACCAGATAGAGGAGGGCGGCGAGGTGCAGTCCGGCCAGATAGAAGGCCTCGGGGGCTCACGAAGTTCGGCTTGATTCCCATGCCATAGGGTCATGCAGTGACCAGCTCCCTGCCCACTCCCGAATGCGTGTTTGCCGATGAGTTGCTGCTCGAGGGATATGGCGGCCCGAGCGCGCACTATGTGCGCGACCAAGCGCGCGGCGTCGTCAGGGCAGTGCACGCCGGAGCGGCGATCGCTCCGGATGACACCAACAAGCTGGTCGACCTGCTCGGCGACGCAGAGGCATTCATCAACGAACCGACCGAGCCGGCTCATTTGCGCGGGGGAAACCGCCACGGCATCACCAAGGCCCTGCTGATCCACGCGTGCCGCACCGCCGATCCGGACCTTGTTCGACGCCTCCGGCAGGTGGCACCGTCGGAGATCCACCGCATCGATCTTCGCCTCCCACTGTCGGGGCCATGCCTGCTCGCGCTCTTCGACAGCCTCGGACAGGAAGAACTGGCCGTTCGTCACGCCGCCATGCACATGGCCCGCAACATCCACAGCCACACCGACATCACGCCGATCCTCGACACCATCATCAGCGAGCTGGCCTCCCCTGAGCACGGTCGCGGCTACCACCGGGTCGCCCCAGCCGACGGTGCACGCTGGGCACTGCTCACCTACAGCCGCGGGACAGACGATTTCGACAGCCTGCACGAGCGGGTCGCGGCGGCGCTCGATCCGTCTACGCCGACTCAGAGCGCGCTTCGCACGCTGGCCGCCCTGTACATGCTTGCCGAACAATTCGACCGGGTGATCAGCCTTGTCGGACGTGCAAGTACCCGGGTCGCTGTCATCGGGGGGATCCACGACGCCGTCTGCGAGATCGCTGGAAACCTCAGGTCTACGAGACATCTGCCCAATGCCCGCTACCCCTTCGCAGAGGCGATCACCCTCGCCGAGGACCTGGCCACCAACGCCGGCCACCGCAAGCAGGTGGAGGACATCCGCAAGCGGCTCAACCACCTCCGACCCAGCAATCCGGCCGAAGCTGGACCACGTCCTTCAGTTGCTACGTGAAGGCGACACGCTTAAGGTCACACGGCTCGACCGGCTCTCCCGCTCCCTGCTGCACCAGGTGACCCTCCGCGCCGACCTGCACGAGTGCGGCATTCGGCTGCATGTCTTCGAGAAAGGCATCAACACCTCCACCTTGGAAGGCCGGCCAACGGGGCGCGGCCCCATCCTTCCCGGTCCAGGATGTGCGGGCCGCGGGTGATGTTGCCGTAGTGGAGGTCTCTGTGGGCGGTGGTCCAGGTGACGTCCTTGACCTGGTGGCCGGTGAACTCGGGGATGACGCGGCGCAGGTACTCCTCCCGTACGGCCTCACGGTCCGCCGGCGGCGGGACGTCGGCGAGGGCGTCCAGGGCGGCGACCATCTCCTTCCACCAGGTCTCGGGCAGGCCCGGGTCCGCGTCGAGGACGGGACGCGGGGAGACCACCGAGTCGGGGGCGAGGGCGTACAGCTCGGCCCGGTAGGCGTAGGCGTCGGTGGTCCAGTTTCGGGTGCGGGAGGTGGACGGGCCGTTCCACAGCGTGCCGCCCTCGGTGCCGGCCTCGGCGCAGACCACGCGGAGCCAGTGCGGGCCGGCGGCGCCCGAAAGGGTGCGGCCCCGGTACCCCCACACCCGGCGGCCGGTGGCGCGCAGGCCTAAGGCGTCGTACCTGGTCGGCGGCCCTCATGGAAGTTCCGATCGTCCACGGTCGGTATCGGGAGCCCCACACCGGGTGGCTAAATTCCAACCGTCCAATACCTGCTGCCGGATGGCGTTACGGAAAACAACTCGCGATTTACGCCCCGGCGTTTCCGGTCGCATCCCAAAGCGTCGAGTGAACCGGAATCTCGCCTTTCTGGAAGAAAAGTGCTGGTGATGACCGGTTTCCCAGTAGATGAAAAGGTTCCGCAGATCTAAATCTTGACCGAAAGATGCCCCGTCGCGCGACTCACAGAGGCAAACCTTTGGGCAAGATCAGACCGGTGCGTTAGGTTCATGAACGACGCAACGGGTTGGGCTGACCACTCAACCGGGGGCGTCTACAAGGCCATTCGCACGGGGGAGCGGAGCCAGGCCGGTTTGCGGGCCGAAAGTGTCCAAGCCGACGGCTCCACGAACAGAGATCTGGATCCGCACCCCCTTTGTGCATCACACAAAGGAAGACTACGTGAACCGCAACACGATACGCATCGGGGGCGTCGCAGTTCTCGCGGCACTTGCTCTTGGAGTCGGCGGCACCGCCGCCCAGGCGGCCACGACCGCGCCTGCAACTCTTTCGATCACCGCAACGACGACGGAGCAGCGCCAGGCCGTCCAGTCGCTGGCCACCGCCCTGCTGAACTCGCCCATCGAGTACACCGCGGCCGAGCGTGCCGAGCTGCAGTCGATCGCCAACGGCGAGGCGGCCACCGCCGGCAGGTACGACGGGCTCCTCAAGCTGCTCAAGAAGGTGCCGGGCTTCGCCAAGGCCGTCGCCGGGCCGTTCGTCAACTTCGTCAACTGGTACAACGGCCTGGCCTGGTACTACAAGGCTCCGCTGCAGGCCGCCAACGTGGGTGCCAATCTCTACGGCATCTGGCAGATGTTCCAGTGATGTTCGAACTGAGCACTGACTGAACGGAGGGGGTGTGTCGCAGCCACGGTTGCGGCACACCCCCTCTGTCCGTCTCCACAGCGAATCCGAGAGGACATACGTTGAACACCTCCTCAGCCTCATCGCTGACAACCAAGAGTGAGAAGCCAGGATGGTTCCTTACCGCAGCGGCGTTCGGCGTGCTGGCCGCCGTGCTTCGCCTCACCGATGTCTGGTCCTGGTGGATCGTCCTCTGGGCACCCCT
>NZ_JBGBPT010000077.1:0-46286 GCF_041106355.1 Streptomyces sp. BF23-19
CCGCCCACGGCGCGACCGCCCACGGCGCGACCGCCCACGGCGCGACCGCCCACGGGGCGGCCGGCCCACGACGGCCCGGGGCCGAGGCGGCCGCCCCGACGGTTGACCGGTCCGGACCTCCGGCCCGGCGCACCGCGCCCGAACGTGCGTCAGCCGAACCGCACGGTCTTGAACTCGGCGGAACGGCGCGCCCCGGGCCGTAGGACGACCCCGTCGTCCTCGCAGTCGATGCTCATGTAGAGGGTGGCGGTCCGGTCGGTCGTGTTCCTCGCGGCGCGGGCGCGGCCAGAACCGCCCATGGAGGCGGTCACGTCGATGCACACCCCGTCGGCAGGGTTGTCCAAGGCCCCCGCCCGGCTCTGGCCCGCGGCGGTGAACCGGAAGGTGAACGCCCCCCGCGCCGCCTCGGCGGGCTGTGACGCGGCGAGGATCAGGAGAGCCGCGAGCGGGGCGGCGGCGTGATGTGCAAGACGCATGAGAAGAGGTCCCGTTCCGTGAGCGATCTTCAGTCGAGCGCACGACCGCCGCCGTACCGGGCCCGGACACTCCCACCTCCTCCAGGAGATGACGTCCGGTGGGCCGTCCGGCACGGTCCGGGTGGACACCGGTGGGCAGCGCTGGACAGCCACCGGCCCCGTAGGGCCTGGAGAGTGGACACCGCCCGACACGAGTCTGTGCCCATGAGGCCGCACGACACACCGACGGCCGACCACACCACCCGCCCCCCCCGCACTCCCAGGAGCACCCACCATGACGTCCCGCACGCTGCGCACCCTCACCGTGCTCACCGCCACCGCCACCGCCGCCCTCTGCGCCACCGCCCACGCCGCCCACGCCGCCCAGGACACCGGCCGGCGCACGCCGGGGATCGCCGCCGCCTGGGCCCGCGCCTGGAACGGCACCGACCCCCAGGCCCTCGGCGCCCTGTTCACCGCCGACGGCACCTACACCGACGAAGCCGTCGGCATCACCTTCCGCGGCCGCAAGGAGATCGCGGGATGGAAGGCCCGCGCCGACACCCTCATCGACGACGTCCACGTCACCATCCGCACCACCCGCCTCGACGGCGACCGCATCACCGTCCGGGCCGTCTACTCCGGCCACCTCAAGGGCGCGCCCAAGCCCTTCGCCGTACCGATGACCACCGAGCTCGACCTCGACCGGAACCACTGCCGGATCGCCGCCGACCAGGACCACTACAGCCTGGCCACCGTCCTCACCCAGTCCGGCCTGCCCGCCGACTGGACCCCGCCCACCTCCTGAGTCCCGGGACCGGGTGACGGGACGGTCGGGGCGGCCGGGACGGTCGGGGCGGCCGCCGGCGGGCCGTCAGACCCCGCCGGCCGGGGCGCCGGCCGGTGCCGGTCGCCGCTGCCCGGTGATGAGGCCGGGCAGCTCCCGCATGTCGTCGAAGACGACGGTGCCGGGGCCCACGAGCCGTCCGGACGGGGTGAGCCCGCCCGCGTAGCCGAAGGCGCGCATCCCGGCGGCGCGGGCGGCCTGGACGCCGGGGCGGCTGTCCTCAACGACCACGCACGCGGCGGGGTCGACGCCCATCCGCCGTGCCGCGTGCAGGAAGAGGTCGGGGGCGGGCTTGCCCCGGGCCACCTCGGAGGCGCTGAAGATGCGGCCCGCGAAGCGTTCGTGGAGCCCCGTGACACCAAGGGTGTGGCGCATCTTGTCGTGCGAGCCGCTGGAGGCGACACAGACCGGCAGGTCGATCTCCTCCAGTGCCTCGGGCAGCCCGTCGACCGCCTCCAGCCCGGCGTCCACCGCGTCCCGGTGGCGCCGCAGGAGCTGCTCCCACCAGAAGGCGGCCGTCTCCTCGCCCAGCCGCTGCGCGATCTGTTCGCAGATCGACTCCTTGGAGCGTCCGATGAACCGGTCGACGACGTCCTCGGGGGTCAGCGGCCAGCCGAGTTCCGTTCCCAGGGCGATCTGGACGCGCAGGGCGATGCGTTCGGTGTCGACGAGGACCCCGTCGCAGTCGAATATCACGAGTTCGATCGGCTTGATCATCCCAGCAGCATAGAAAACGAGGGGGCGCGACGCCGCTCAGCGGCCGCGGCGCCCACCGAGGTGCAGCGCGATCCCGGCGGTGGCGGCGAGAGCGGCGGCGGTCGCGGCGGTGACGCCGGCCACCATGAAGCCGTCGCGTGAACGCCAGGACAGCACGGACCGGCGCGACCGCGCGGACAGCAGCGAGCCCGTGCTGAGCCAGGAGGCGGCGGAGAGCACGGACAGCGAGGATCCGATGGAGGCGGCGGACAGCGCGCAGCCCACGGAGCCGATCGACAGCACCGAGCCCACCGAACCGATCGACAGGACCGAGCCCACCGAGCCGATCGACAGGACCGAGTCCTTCGACCAGAGGGAGAGACGGGACCCTTCACCGCGGCACCACGGGTCCGCCCACGCACGAGATTCGGTCACGGGCCCATCCTGACAGGGGCCGAGGTCCCGGGGGACCGGCACGCGCCGGGAGGGCGGAGCCGACCGGAATCGAACCGGCGTCCTCGCGATGTTGGAGACCGCGCGCGTCGACCTCTGCGCTACGGCCCCGCCCGTCCCGGGATCGTAGCGGTGCCGCCCCACGGACGTGACGCCCGGCCCGGCCGCCGCGGCCGCCCCGGCACACCCCCGCCCGGCCGGCCGCGTACCAGAACGTCCGATTATCGATCCTCCCGGGGGGAACGCCGCGCGCACGTCCGTCGGTTCAACCGGAGGGGAACCGGGTCGAGCCCGCCCGGCCCCGACCGGTAGACCGAGGCAAGGAGAAACACCCGTGCGCATACTCTTCACCGGACCGGCCGCGGCCGGCCACCTCTTCCCGATGATCCCGACCGCGCAGGCCTTACGCGCCGCCGGTCACGAGGTGCTGTTCGCGGGCTCGCAGCCGCTCGGCCAACTCCGCGAGACCGGCTTCCCGATCGTCGAGATCGGCGACGGCCGCAGCATCATGGAGGTCTTCGAGCAGTCCTTGGACCAGGAAGTGCGCTACGTCGCACCGGACATGACCACGGAGCAGATCCTCGACAGGGCGGCCCGGGGCTTCGCGCTCGTCTCCCGTTCCACCGTGGACGGTCTGCTGGAGACCGCCGACAGCTGGCGCCCCGACCTGCTGGTCCACGACTCCTTCCAGGCCTCGGCCCCGCTGGTCGCGGCCAAACTCAAGATCCCGTCGGTGGTCCACAACTTCGGCGTCACCTCCGGCATCGACATGGTCGCCCGCCTCGCCGCCAACTTCACCGAGGCGTACGAGACGTACGGGGTGGCCGGCCCCGCCGAGCCCACCGCGCTGAACATCGTCCCCGCCTCGCTCGGCGGCGACCCGGGCGGCCTGCGCGTGCGCTACCTCCCCTACAACGGCGGCGGCACCGTCCCCGCCGGACTGCTCCGGCGCGGCGGCCGTCCGCGCGTCGCCGTCACCCTGGGCACCGTACTCACCGCACTGGACGGCGTCCGCGCCATCGTCCGCCTGATCGAGGCCGCCGCGTCGGTGGACGCCGAGTTCCTGCTCGCCGTCGGCGACGTGGACCTCGGCCCGCTCGGCACCCTCCCGGACAACGTCCGACCGCTGCCCTGGGTCCCGCTCGCCGAGCTGCTGACCACCTGCGACGCACTCATCCACCACGGCGGCTCCGGCACCCTGCTCACCGCCCTGCAGGCCGGTCTGCCCCAACTCCTGCTTCCCCAGGGCGCCGACCACTTCACCAACGCCGACGCGCTCACCGCGACCGGCGCCGCCCTGCGCTCCGCCTCCGACGACGTCGACGCCCCGCTCCTGGCCCGCCTCACCGCCGACCCGGCCCTGCGCGAGGCGGCCGCCCGCCTCCGCGCGGAGAACACGGCCCTGCCGACCCCGGCCGAGACGGTCCCCGCGCTGGAGGCCCTGGCCGCCTCCTGAAGGGTGCCCGCGCGGTCACCGCACGGTCGGCACCCCGGGTCCCTCGGCGCCCGGGGCGGGCAGGGGTGTGCGGCCGACCGCGGCCAGGAGTTCGAGCGGGAGTTCCGTGTCGTGCTGCCCGACGGTGAGGCCGATCCAACGGCCGCCGCCCGGCAGGGGCCACACCCGCATCTCGGTGGCGTTCTGGCACAGGTACCCGATGGGCTCCGGGGTGCCCTTCCCGTCGTCGTCGGCGATCAGGTACGACCACAGGTCGACGACGAGCGGATCGCCCCAACGCACCGTGAGGGCCGCGGCCAGGGCGTCGAGTTCGGCGCCCATCTCCTCCTCGGCCCGGTGCAGGGCCGCATGGTACTCGTCGTCCCAGAAGTCCTGGCTCCTGCGCAACACCCGGACGAGATGGTCCGGGCCGCCGTGGCCGGCGCCGTCGTCGAGATCCACCGGCGGGAAGGGCCGTACGGCCGTCTCGTCGATGATCGGCAGGTATCGCGCGAGCGCCTCCCGAGCGGCGCCTTCCGGGTCTGCGGTGGTCATGGGCACAGTCTGCGGGACGTCCCGGACAACCCCGACGCCGCCCTGCGTCGGGGCTGTCCGCCGCCACCGGGCGGCGGCCCTCAGCCGGCGGTCAGGGTGCGGCCGAGGAGGGGCAACAGGCGGTCCCAGTGGCGCCGGAGCCCGGCGGGGTCGAAGGCGTCGGTGTCGGACATGGTGAAGCCGTGGACGGTGCCGGGGTAGACCTCGCATGTGTGGCGGACCCCCGCCGCGGTCAGGGCCCGGTCGAGCTCGCCGAGGGTCTCGGGCGTCATGTCCGACTCGGCGTGGCCGAGGTGGACCTCGGCGGTCAGCCCGGAGAGCAGGCGGCGCAGGTCGTCGGGCGAGTCGGCGCCCACGGGCCCGTGGAACCCGGCGGCGGCGGCCACCCGGCCGGGGTGCGCCGCCGCGGTGCGCATCGCGAGGAGGCCGCCTATGCAGTAGCCGGTCACCGCGACCGGTCCGGCGTCGACCTCGGGCCGGGTGGTGAGGAACCGGAGGTAGGCGTCGGCATCGCCGAGGACGCGCTCGGTGGTGTGCGCCCGGATCAGGGGCATCAGCCGGGCGAAGACCGCGGTGCGGGCCTCCTCCCCGATGTGCTCGGGAAGGTCGATCACCGGTGCCGGGCCGTGCCGGTGGAAGATGTCGGGGACGAGTACGTAGTACCCGTGCCCGGCCAGTTCGAGGGCCATCTCCCGCAGCACGGGCCGGATGCCGAAGCCGTCCGGGTACATCAGCACCCCGGGGTGGCGTTGTCGTCCGTCGTGGTCGGGGAAGGCGGCGAAGGCGTCGGCCGGGCCGTCCGCGGTGGGGACGGACAGTGTCTTGACGGGCATGGGTTCTCCGGCCGTGGTCGATGTGGCGAGCTCGTGATCGACACGACGCAGGCGGGGCCCGCGCGACAGCGCCGCGGGCTCCTCGCTCGAACCGGTGGCACGCACCGGCCCGTACGGCGCTCAGCGGAGCACCGGGTCACCGATCCGTGTGTGGCGTGATGCCGTCCCGGGAGTCATCTCCCGACCCCAGCCGCAGGGCAGGGCGGTTCGCGAGGTCGATCTCGGCCGGCGCCCCGGATCCCGGCCCCCTCGGCGCCCCCCAACCCCGTGTGGCCGGAACTCGTCCGAGGCGGGCGAACAGAAGGCTACGTGCTGGTAACTTACGCGGGTTGATCAAGGTCGGGGTGTGGCCGACCACGCTCCCGGCCGGAGCCACCCCCACCCCAGTCAAGGAACCACATTGGCACGCACCGTCGCCGCGGCGGCCCTCGTCCCCACCACGGCCCTCGCACTCGGCCTCTCCCTCCTCGGCGCCGCCGCCCCCGCGTCCGCCGCCGACGCACCCACCCCGCACCTGGACTCGGTCGAGCAGGCCCTGCGCCAGGTCTCACCCGGCCTGGAGGGCTCGGTGTGGGAGCGCACCGCCGGCAACCGGCTCGGCTCCTCCGTCCCCGGGGGCGCCGACTGGCTGCTCCAGACCCCCGGTTGCTGGGGCGACGCCGGCTGCGCCGACCGCCCCGGATCGCGCCGCCTCCTGGAGAAGATGCGCCAGGACATCGCCGGCGCCCGGGACACGGTGGACATATCCACGCTGGCGCCCTTCCCCAACGGCGGCTACCAGGACGCGATCGTCGCGGGCCTGAAGGAATCCGCCCGGAAGGGCAACCGGCTGAAGGTCCGCGTCATGGTCGGCGCGGCGCCCGTCTACCACTCCACGGTGATCCCCTCCTCCTACCGCGACGAGCTGCTCGCCGCGCTCGGACCGGCCGCCGCGGGGAACATCACCCTCAACGTGGCCTCGATGACCACCTCGAAGACCGCGTTCTCCTGGAACCACTCCAAGCTGGTCGTCGTGGACGGCACCTCGGTGATCACCGGCGGCATCAACAGCTGGAAGGACGACTACCTGGAGACCACCCACCCGGTGAGCGACGTCGACCTCGCGCTGACCGGGCCGGCCGCGGGCTCCGCCGGCCGCTACCTGGACACCCTGTGGGACTGGACCTGCCGCAACAGGAGCAACTGGGCCTCGGTCTGGTTCGCAGCCTCGTCCGGCGCGGACTGCATGCCCACCCTGCCCCGACCGGCCGCCCCGGCGGGCGGCGGGGACGTGCCCGTGCTCGCCGTCGGCGGCCTCGGCGTGGGCATCCGCCAGAGCGACCCCACCTCCTCCTTCCGCCCGGTCCTGCCCACCGCCGGCGACACCAGGTGCGGCATCGGGGTGGCGGACCGGACCAACGCCGACCGGGACTACGACACCGTCAACCCGGAGGAGAGCGCCCTGCGCGCCCTGGTCGCCGGAGCGACCTCGCACATCGAGATCTCCCAGCAGGACGTCCACGCCACCTGCCCGCCGCTGCCCCGCTACGACGTCCGCCTCTACGACGCCCTCGCCGCGAAGCTCGTCTCCGGCGTGAAGGTCCGTATCGTCGTGAGCGACCCGGCCAACCGCGGCACGATCGGCAGCGGCGGCTACTCGCAGATCAAGTCGCTCTCCGAGGTGAGCGACGCCCTGCGCGGCCGCCTGACGGCCCTGACCGGTGACGGCGGCCGGGCCCGCACGGCCCTGTGCGAGAACCTCCAGCTGGCCACGTTCCGCGCGTCCGACCGGCCCACCTGGGCGGACGGCAAGCCGTACGCCCAGCACCACAAGCTGGTCTCGGTCGACGGGTCGGCCTTCTACATCGGCTCCAAGAACCTGTACCCGTCCTGGCTCCAGGACTTCGGGTACGTCGTCGAGAGCCCGGCCGCGGCCGGACAGCTGAAGAGCGACCTGCTGGACCCGCAGTGGCGCTACTCCCAGGCCACCGCGACGTACGACTACGCCCGCGGCCTCTGCCAGGGCTGACCCCCACCGCCCCGGCACCCCTGCCGGCGCACCCTGCCCGTGTCCCGCCCCCGTCCCGCCCGGCCGTCCGCCGGGCGGGACGCGGCCTGTTCAAGTCGTTCTTCGACCTCATCGACAAGGACGCCCTCACCGGCACACCGGTCCTCATCGGCGCGACCGGCGGCACGGCCCGCCACAGTCTGGTCACCGAACACGCCATGCGCCCGCTCTTCACCCACCTGCGCGCACCGGTCGTGCCCACCGCCGTGTACGCGGCCTCCGAGGACTGGGGCGCACAGGGCCTGGCCCAGCGGATCACCCGCGCGGGCACGGAACTGGCCCGCTCCATGGGCTCCATGCGCCCCACCGCCCGGGACGGCGCCCCGGACGTCGACACCGCAGCCGCGATCGCATCCCGTTCCCCGACCGGGGCGATCACCTCGGCGGATCCGACGAACGGCCTCAGGACGGTGCCGTTCGCCCAACGACCGGCCGCGCTGCAGGCCGGATGACGGCAGGGCGGCCGCCCGACAGGGGGAACCGGGCTCATCACGAAGGGGAACGACGCACGAGGCACCCGTCGAGCACGACCTCCGGCCAGGTGCCGGGTCCACGAGCCGGTTCCCGACTGCCTAGGCTCCGGCCATGACTACCGACCAGTGGTACGTCCTCATCGAGGAGGACACCCGGACGACCCGGCACGCCGACGGCGTCGAATTCAAACTCCATCGCTGGACACTCGCCGCCCGCCACCTGGTCGACGGCACGCGCGAACAGGCTCTCGCCACGGCCGAGGACGCGGCCCTCAACCACCTGCCGGCCCTCCTGGCCCGCCACACGAGACCGGGGGACACCCCCGCCCGCCACGCCTTCCTCACCCCGGACGGCACCTGGCTGGTCCGGCTCCAGCAGCGCCACCGCGAGTGCCACATACGCGTCACCGTCGCCCGTCTCGTCCACACGCGGGAGGAGACCCAGGCCCCGCCGAAGACCCTCAAGGAAAAGCTCCGCCAAGCCCTGGAAGGCCCCGAGCCCACCGTCACCCCCTGGACGCCCAAGAGCTGAGGGGGCGGCCGCGTACCGGTGGACACCACGAAGGCCCCGACATCGACCCGGGGCCTTCGTGCACTTCGCCGACCTACCCGTTCAACGACCCCGACCGCCGGGCGTCACGCCCCTCCCGTCGCACGGGGGAGGGGAGAACCGCCCGCCGGGTCCGGGTGGTCCGGGTCCTACCGGAACAGGCGGTCACCGGGAGTGGCCATGCGATGGGTGGCGCCGTGCCGGTCCACCCAGTCACGGACGAGGCCGACGGAGTTGGCGCACTGCCAACCGCCGTCGTACTCACGCACCCCGGTGAAGGCCCCGTAGCCGGCGATGATGCCGTCCACACGCCCGTCACCCAGCAACTTGTCGACGTACCACGGATCGTTGTAGGTGGTCGTCCACGACAGCGTCGCCGCGAGCCGTCCGGCGTCACGGTCCGCGGCGCCCCTCTTCAGCTCCGCGCACGTGTAGTACGTGGCCTCCGTGCAGTTGCCGAACCCCTTGGTGATGTCGCTGTCGCCGTAGTCCATCACCCGGCGACCGGCCGGGAATCCGGCACCGGACCGGTCGAACGCACTCTGGGCCCGGTCACGGGTCCCGGTCGTCGTGATCCCCTCCAGCGCGCCGAGCCGGCCCTCCAGGCTCTTCCAGCCCCTGCCGCCGACGTCCGGGGTACTGCCGCCGTGGTACTCGTAGAACCCGTACAGCACCTGGATCCCCGCGGCCGTCAGCCGCTGCGCCTTGTCGCGGAGCCCGGCCACGCTGCACCCGCGGTTCTCCCGCTCCCCGCAGTAGTTCGGGTCCTTGATGTCCAGCCAGACCAGCGACAGCCGCCGCCCCGAACCGGCGTGGGAGAGAATACGGTCGATCATGCTGTCGAAGCTGGGGCCCAGCCGGTTGTCACCGGCCGAGGAACAGTCGTGATACGCCCGCCATTCGTTGGGGTTCCACCAGGCACAGACGTCTATCTCGATGCCGTTGGCACCGTGTTCGAGCGCGGCGTCCACGCCGCCCAGGGTGTCGACGCGATGCGCGATGGCGTAGATCGGATGACGCCCGTCGGCGGCCGCCGCCGGGGCCGTACCGAGCGCGGTGGTGCCGATGACGGCGCACAGGGCCGCGAGCAGCGCCAGGAGCATCCGTGGTCCGGCACCACGCCTGAGGTGAGAGGTCAAGGGAAACACTCCGTCATGTCGGTGTTCCAGGTGGACGGTCGATCTCACCGATCATGCTGGCACGCGATAAATGCATGATGAACGAAACCGGGCGGAAGTCGCCCGTGAACGGCGGGAAACCGGCCCCGGCCCCCGGCCCCGGCCCCCTACCGTACGGAGCGGAAGTCGTAGTGGTCCGGACCCGCGACGAGGACCGAGGTGAAGGAGACGGGCAGGCCCTGCCCGTCACGCGGCACCTCCTGGGAGGTGCGGCGGGTGAAGCCCGGCGACACGCCCGGCACCACGACGTTCTCCGGGTCCGCCGCGTCCACGGTCCACCCGCGCTCGCGCAGCCCCGCGAGGACGTCGCCGGCCGCACTCGTGAAGACGTCGCGCCCGTCCAGCAGGACCCGCGTGGTGCTGCGCCGGCCCTCGCCGGGCCACCACAGTTCCACGGCCGCCGCACGGTCGCGCGTATCGAAGAGGACCGTGCAACCGATGCCGTCGGCATCGCACATGAGCCGACGCGCCCTGCGCGAGGTCGGTCCGAGCACCCGGGGCCCACCCCACGGCCGGACCGCCACCAGCACCTCCTCGTACGTACTTCCCGGACGCACGGGCCCCGCCGCGGCCGGCGGTGTCAGCAGCAGATCCATCTCATCCCACCGCCGTCTTCCGGAACTCCCCGCCCACCACGACGCACCCACCCCACACCCCGCACCCCGTACCCGCCGCACCCGGTCCGGTGCACGCTCACCGCTCCCGGTCCAGGATCGACGGGAGGTCGTTGCGGGTGGTGATGCCGAGCTTGGGGAACGCCCGGTAGAGGTGGTGGCCCACCGTGCGCGGGCTCAGGAACAGCTGCGTGGCGATCTGACGGTTGGTCGCGCCCGTCGCCGCGAGCCGTACGACCTCCCGTTCCTGCGGGCTGAGCCGGCCGAGCAACTCGTCCGGACGGCCCCCCGTCTCCAACGTCTCACCGCCGGCCCGCAGTTCGGTACGGGCCCGCGCCGCCCAGGACCGGGCACCGAGCCCGTCGAACGCCTCCAGGGCGCGGCGCAGGTGAGCGCGGGCATCGGTCCGGCGCCGTTCACGGCGCAGCCATTCCCCGAACAGCAGCTCGGTGCGGGCCCGTTCGAACGGCTGGGCCGCCGGGCCCGCGTCGTGCAGGCCCAAGGCGGCCGTGAACCGCTCCTCGACCTCCTCGTCCGGACCGGTCAGCGCTCGGCAGCGCGCCGCGAGGGCCGCCGCCGCGGGCTGCCGCGCCGCCCCGGCCCACCGCGTCAGCAGCACCACGGGCTCCGCCGCGCGCTCCGGCCGCCCCGCCCGGACCGCCGCCTCGACCAGATCGGGCAGGAGGAAGGCCGTCAGAGCCGGATGTCCCACCCGCGACCGTGCCGCCTCCAGACGGGTCAGCGCGCTCCCCGCGTCACCGCTGCCGAGGTCGATCAGCCCCAGGGCCCGGTGCGCGTGAGCGGCCGCCAGCCCGATGTCGTGGGCATCGGCGTACTCCAGGGCCGCCCCGCCCAGAGCGGCGCACCGCTCCTCCTCGCCCCGGACGGCGGCCAGCGTCGCCAGGGTCGCCCGCAGATACGTCTCCCGGTGGCGGCGGCCGAACTGCTCGGCGATCGCCAACCCCTCCGTCGCGGCGGCGTGTGCCTCCTCGTACCGCCCCAGCGACAGCTGGGCCTCGGCGAGCAGGTGCAGCGAGGTGTGCAGCCAGCCGACCACGTCCTGGGTCCGGCAGTCGCGCACGCAGGCGACGGCGGTGTCGAGCGCGGTGCGGTGATCGGCGAACAGTTGGCCGTGCACCCCGGCCAGGATCCGTTCGGCGAACCCGTCGCCGTCCGCCCCGTCCGCCCCGTCCGCGTCACCGTCCCCGGCGCGCGTCGGCTCCGTCGCCGCCCCGGCCGTGGCGAGGGGACCGGCCATCGCGCGCGCCAGCGCGTACTGCGGCGAGTCGGGGAGCCGGGCCGCGACCTCGGCCAACAACGGCCCGTCCCCCGAGGACTGCGCCGTCTGGACCGCCTCGGTCAGCACCGGCGCCAGATCGGCGCACCGCCCGATCCGGTCCGCGCACTCCAGGAGGATGCGGGCGGCCCGGCCCGGCGATCCCCGGTCGAGCTCGACGATAGCCCGGACACGCGCCAGGTCGGCGAGCATCCGCGGGTCCAGGGCGAGCGCGTTGACACGGTCGGTGAGGGCGGCGGTGCGCTCGAACTGCCCGGCCTCGGCCGAGGTGATGGCCGCGGCCGCCAGGAGCTGGGCGCGTCCGGCGGAGTCCGACGTCAGCTGCGCCGCCCGCTCGTACGCCGCCGACGCCGACGCGGTCCCCTGCCGGCCTCCCGCCCGCTCGGCGACGCCCACCATCTCGGCGGCGACCGCCTCGTCGGCACCGGTCGTCGCGGCCGCCAGATGCCAGGCCCTGCGGTCGGCGTGCTGGCCGACACCCACATCCCCTCGCAGTGCCTCGGCCAGCGCCCGGTGGGCCGCCAGCCGCCGGGTCAGGGCGGCGTCCTGATAGGTCGCCGACCGGATCAGGGGATGACGGAAGGACAAGGTGTGCTCGCTCAGCAGCACGAGCGTGGCGTCCTCGGCCGGCTCCAGATCCTCCAGCGTGGCACCGAACCGGGCCGACGCCCGCAGGACGAGGTCGAGATCACCGCAGTCGTCGGCCGCGGCCACCAGCAGCATCGCCCGGGTCGCGGCCGGCAGCCGGCGGATCTGCTCCTGGAAGGCCTCCTGGATCCGGCTGGACGGCGAGGCCAGACCGGCGGGAAGGGTCACGGGGTTCAGTCGGCCGCCACGCTGCTCGGCGGTCAGCGCCGCGGGCAACTCCAGCAGGGCCAGCGGATTGCCCTGCGCCTGCTCGACGATCCGCTCCCGCGCGTAGGGCGACAGCGCGACCACACGGTCGGTGAGCAGGGCATCGACGGCCGCGGGGTCCAGACCCTGCAGCAACAGCTGCGGCACCCCCTCGATCTGCCCCCCGGGCACACCGTCCCGGACGGCGAACAACATCACCACACCCTCGGCGTGCAGCCGCCGGGCCGCGAACACCAGAGCGTCCAGCGACGCCCGGTCCAGCCACTGGGAGTCGTCGACCAGGACGAGGAGCGGACCGCCGGCCGCGGCCCGCGCCAGCATCGCCAGCACCGCCGTCCCCAGGCCGAACCGGTCGCGCACCGCCTCACCGGACACCCCGAACGCCGCGTTCAGTACGGCGGCCTGCGGCCCCGGCAGCCCCTCCAGGTGACCGGCGACGGGCCACAGCAACTGGTGCAGACCGCCGAAGGCCAGCTCCATCTCCGACTCGATGCCCACCGTCCGCAGCACCCGCCCAGGACCCGCCACCCCGGTCGCGTACTCCAGCAACGCCGTCTTGCCCATCCCGGCCTCACCACGGATCACCAGCGCACAGCTCGCACCGTCACCGGCACGCACCAGCATGCGATGTATCCGTTCCTGCTCGATCCCCCGCCCGTACAGCATGGGGTCAACCTACCCAACGCCCCCACGTTCCCGATCAACGCGTTAAGTAGGGCCGACCGATGTGCCGGCCCGTCAGCCACCCGTAACTTTCCGGGAGTCAGCCCCCACCACCCCGGATCAGCGGAGCCGCCACCGTGTCCGAGCACATCCACCTCCTCCCGCTCCACCGCGTCCAGGTCACCGACGCCGCCGCCTGGCACCGGGTCGTCGCCGCCTCGATGGCCCACGACCTACCGGGAGTTCCGCCACCGGGACCCGGACACATCCACGCCCAGCTCACCGAACCCGCCCTGGACAGCCACCGGCTGACCTGGTCGGCCGCCGCCGCGGACGGCACCACGGTCGCCGTCGCAGGACTACGGCTGTTCACCTCGCCCACCAGGGACCACCTGGCCGAACTGGAACTCCACGTCCACCCCGCACACCGCCGCCGGGGAACCGGCTCCCGCCTGCTGTCCGCGGTCGTGGCGGCCTGCCGCACCGAGAGCCGCCGCGCCCTGACCGTCGAAGCGGCCGCCGGCAGCCCCGGCGAGGCCTTCTGCGAACGATGGGGATTTCGCCGGGCGATGACCCTCGACCACCTCCTCATGCGCCTCGACCGGACCGACGAGGCCGCCCACCTCCACCCGGCCGACGCTGCCGCACCCCCCGGCTACCGGCTGACCGGCTGGACCGGCACGGTCCCCGACCACCTCGCCGACGCCTTCGCCCAGGCCAAGAACGCGATGAACGACATGCCCATGGGAGACCTGGACCACGGCACCACCGCCTGGGACGGCGACCGCGTCCGCGCCATGGCCAAGGTGATCGCCGACCGCGGGGACACCCTCCTGACCGTCGCCGCCGTCCACGACGACGCCACCATGGCCGGCTACACCGAGATCGTGCTCCCCCAGGGGACCCCGACCCGGGCCCAGCAGTACGACACGGCGGTCGCCCCTGCCCACCGCGGCCACGGGCTCGGACTGTGGGTCAAGGCCGCCATGGTGCGCCGGCTGCGCGCCGAACACCCCGACGTCCTCGAGATCGAGACGGACAACGCCGAGGACAACGTCCACATGCTGGCGGTCAACCACCGCCTGGGGTACCGCTCCTACCGGCGCACGAGCCAGTTCCAGCTCGACGTGCCCGCGCCCTGACCCCGTACCCGCACCCGCATCCGCACAGAAGAAGCGAGAACCGCTTGCGCAAGCTGACCCGCCACCTCACCACCACCCTCGACCGGGCCGCCCAGCGGTTCCACCTCACCCCGGACACCGCGCGCCACCCCCAGGTCATCGGATCCGGCATCCCCCTGCTCGACCGCCCTGCCGTACGCCCGAACCCCGCCCGGAGCACCACGCGCACCATCGACTCCGGCCTCACCATCACCCACTTCTCGAGAGGACTGTCGTGAACACCCCCCAGGGGTGAGGACGGACCGCCCGGGTCACGGACCGCGGCCGTCCGCACGACGGCCTGCGAGCGAGTGTGATGATGCGGTCATGACGATTAGTTCAGTGGTCCTTCGACGACGCGTGGACGACCTCGAATCCGCCGTGGTCTTCTATCAGGAACTGACCGGCGAACCGGCGACCCGGTTCGAGTTCGCCGGGTTGCATCTGGCGAGCACGGGTCCGTTCCTGCTCTTCAGCGGACCCGAGGAGGTGGCGGACCGGTTCGCCGGGGTGGCCGCCACCTTGTCCGTCCCGGACGTCGACGTCACGGTCGCGGCCGGCGAGGCCGCGGGCGCCGAGGTGATCGCCGCTCCCGCCGTCACACCGAACGGACGGCGAGCGGTACTGCGACACCCGGACGGCGGCGTCTTCGAGTACGTCAGCCGCTGACCCCCGCGCCCGGCCGACCTCGAACGGGCCCGACCTCGAACGGGCCCGGCCCGGCACGTGACGTGCCGGGCCGGGCCGACGCTCAGAAGTCCCAGCTCTGGCTCCGCGCGCCGTTGCAGCTCCAGCTCACCAGGAGTTGGCCGATCTCGGGCCGGCCGGCCAGGATGTCGAGGCACTTCCCGTTCACCCGGTTACGGATCTCGCTGCCGTTGCGGTACCACTTCTGGTGCAGACCGCCGTTGCAGTCCCACAGGCTCACCGAGCCCTGGTCACCCAGATGGGGACCGTAGATCTCCAGGCACTTCCCGTTCATGCTCGAACGGATCTGCTCGCCGTCCCAGTACCACTGCTGGTTGGTGCCACCGTGGCAGTCCCACGTCACCGTGGAGGCGCCGTTCTCCTGATGGAACATGAAGACGTCGGCGCACCTTCCGTTCAGGTTGGACCTGAGCAGCGGTGCCGCGGCAGCCGCGGGCGAGCCCGTCAAGGTGACGCCGGCCAGCAGCCCCGTGACCGCCGCCAGCAGCATCAGTCGTCGCACGGACCTCATGATTTCCCCTTCCCAACGCCGTTGCGCGGTTGCGCTGGACCCTGTCTAGCCGCGGGTTCTTGTCCGGCGCCGGAACGAGGGTTCCGGACATCAAAAGCTGGACAAACACCTCCCGACACGGCTGCGGAAAGCCGCAGGAAGGAAGGCAATGCCACGCCCCGAACGCCCGCTCGACCTGGACTCCGGTCCGCTCACACAGTTCGCGACCGACCTACGCAAGCTCCGCGAGGCGGCGGGCCGGCCGCCCTACCGGGCACTGGCGAAACGGGCACACTACTCGTCCACGACACTGTCGGACGCCGCGGGCGGGAACACCTTCCCCAGCCTCGCCGTCACGCTCGCCTACGTCGAGGCCTGCCAGGGCGACCGCGGCGATTGGGAGACCCGATGGCACGCGGTCGCCGCCGAGATCGCCGCGAGCACACCTCGCGACGAGCCCGCACGCACCGACCCCCAGCGCGCGCCCTACGCGGGCCTGTCGGCATTCCAGCCGCAGGACGCCGACCGCTTCTTCGGACGTGAGCGGCTGACCGACGAACTGCTCGCGAAGGTCCACGACCGCCGCTTCCTCGCGGTCTTCGGACCGTCCGGATCGGGGAAGTCCTCGTTGCTGCGCGCCGGACTCGTCGCCCGCGCGCGGGCATCGGGGTGGCCGGTGATCCTCTTCACGCCGGGCCCGCACCCCGTGGAGGAGTGCGCGATCCACCTCGCCGCGGCGACGGGAGAGGCCCCCGGCGCGCTGGTGACCGAGCTGCTGGACGATCCCGCGGCACTGCACCTACGCATCCGACAAGCCATGATCGACCACGCACCGGACACCGACACACTGATCGTCGTCGACCAGTTCGAAGAGGTCTTCACCCTCTGCGGGGACCGCGACGAACGAAGCGCCTTCCTCACCATGCTGATCGCGGCCGCCACGACCGGGACCAGCCGCACCCGGGTGGTACTCGGCGTACGCGCCGACTTCTACGGCCACTGCGTCCAGGACCCCCACCTGGTCGAGGCGATCCGCGACGCGCAGCTCGCCGTCGGTCCCATGAGCAGCCAGGAACTGCGCGAGGCCATCACCCGCCCGGCCGCCCTCGCCGACTGCACGGTGACCGGCCCGCTGCTGGCCGCCGTGGTCGCGGACGCCACCGGCCGGCCGGGTGCGTTGCCCCTGGTCTCGCACGCGATGGTCGAGACCTGGCACCGGCGCAGCGGCAACCGCCTGACCCTGGAGGGCTACCTGGCGGCCGGCGGCATCCGGCACGCCCTCGCCCACACCGCGGAGGCCGCCTACAGGGCCCTGTCCCCGACGCAACAGCACCTCGCCAGGTCACTGTTCCTACGACTGACCGCGCTGGGCGACACCACCGAGGACACCAGGCGCCGGATCACCGACGACGAACTGGACCCGAGCCCCGACACCGCCCACGTACTGGAAACCCTCGCCCGGCAACGGCTCGTGACGCTGGACCAGGGATGCGTCGAGATCACCCACGAGGCGATCATCCGCTGCTGGCCCAGGCTGCGCGACTGGCTGACCGAAGACCGGGACCAGCTGCTCCTGCACCGGCAGCTCACCGACGCGAGCGCCGCCTGGCAGGCACAGGACCACGACCCGCACGCCCTGTACCGCGGCGCCCGCCTCGCCGCGGCCCTGGACCTGGCCGCCACGGCCGCCGACCACCTGACCTCCAGGGAACGACGCTTCCTCGACGCGAGCCGCGCGGCGCAGGCCGACGAGACGGCCGCGATCAGGCGACGAACGGTCCGCCTGCGCCAACTGGTCACGCTGCTCACCGTGCTGGTGGCCGTCGCGGCGACCGCCGGCGGGCTGGCCGTCGACTCGCGCGACGCGGCCATCGGCCAGCGCAACGTGGCCATCGCCCGCAAGGCCGCCGCGAACGCGGCCGAGGTACGGCAGCACGACCCCGCGCTCGCCGCGCAACTGAACCTGGCCGCGTACCGGTTGGCGGCCACCGACGACGTCCGCGACCAGCTCATGAGCACGTTCGCGACGCCGTACACGAGCCGGCTCACCGGCCACACCTCCGACGTCGTCTCGATCTCCGTCGCCCCGGACGGCAAGGTCCTGGCCGACGCGAGCTGGGACCGCACGGTCCGGCTGTGGGACATCCAGGACACCCACCGTCCCGTACAACTGGCCGTCGTGGACCAGCCGGAGCGACTGATGTCGGTGGCCTTCGACCGGAGCGGCCGCATCCTGGCCACGGCGAGCGAACGCTCGGTGCGGCTGTGGGACGTCACCGACCGGGGCGCGCCCACCGAGCTGAGCACCCTGGCGGACCAGCGGTCCGCGCCGACCTGGGTGGCGTGCGGGCCGGGCGGCCTCGTCGCCACCGGCCACACCGACGGCACCGTGCGCCTGTGGAACGCCGCCGATCCCCGCCACCCGCGACCGCTGACCACCCTGCCCGGTCACTCCGGCCCGGTCACCTCGGTGACGTTCGCCCCCGACGGCCGCACTGCGGCGACCACCGGCGACACCACCACCAGGCTGTGGGACGTCGAGGACCCCGCGCACCCGCGCCTCCTGGACGTCCTGCGCGGACACACCGACACCGTCACCTCGGCCGCCTTCAGCCCCGACGGCCGGACCGTGGCGACCGGGAGCTGGGACCGCACCGCACGGGTCTGGGACATCGCCGACGGCCGGCACACCCGGCCGCCGGCCGTGCTGCCCGGGCATCCCGCGATCGTCTGGTCGGTGGCGTTCAGCCCCGACGGCACCACGCTCGTCTCGGTGGGCGGCTCCACCCAGTTCTGGGACGTCACCGCCCCGACCGACCCGAAGCGGACCAGCACGGTCCAAGGCGGCTTCTACCAGGCCGCGTTCAGCCCGGACGGCCGCGTGCTCGCCAATTCCGACCGGCTCCTGGACCTGCGGGACCTCTCGCTCGCGACCCACGACGACGTGGTCACCTCCCTCGCGTTCGGCCCCGGCGGCCACCTCCTCGCCAGCGCCAGCTGGGACGGTACCGCCCGGCTGTGGCAGGTCACCGACGGCCGGGCCCTGTGGCCGCTGTCGGTCCTGCGCGGCCACACCGAATTCGTACGGTGCGTGGCGTTCAGCCCGGACGGCCGCACCCTGGTCACCGCCGCCGAGGACGGCACCGTCCGCGTCTGGGACGTGAGCGATCCCCGCAAGCCCCGGCCGACATCGGTCATCACCCCCGAAGGCGGCGAAGTCGCCGGCGCCGCCTTCGGCCCGGACGGCCACCTGCTGGCCGTCTGGGCACAGGACACGGCCGGACTGTGGGACCTGACCGATCCCGGCGCCCCCGAGCCACTGAGCCGGATCGCCGAGGACGGACCGCACATCACGACGGCCTCGTTCCGGCCGGACGGCCGCACCCTGGTGACGAGCACCGGCGAGTCCGGCTCGCTGAGGTTCTGGGACATCAGCACCCCCCGCACCCCCCGGGAACTGCCGTCCCCGTTCCGCTCCGACCCCCTGACCGGCGGCGTGTTCAGCCCCGACAACCGCAGACTGGCCGCCTTCCACCGAACGGACAGGACGGTCTGGCTGATCGACGTCGACGACATCCACCACGCGGTGAGGAGGGCCCGACTCCCGGCGTCCGGCTTCTGGCTCTACACGATGGTCTTCGCCGCGGACGGCCGCCGACTGGCGGCCGGCGCCGCGGACAGCAAGGCCCTGCTGTGGGACCTGACCCGTACGGCCACCCCCACCACCCCCACCGTCCTCACCGGCCACGCCAACCCCGTACCGGCCGTGGCGTTCGGCCCGGACGGCACCGTCCTGGCCACCGGCGGCAACGACTTCACGATCCGGCTGCGGGACACCGGCCCGGACAAGGTCGCCGCCCGCGTCTGCGACAGCGCGTACCCCCGGATCACCAGAGCCCAATGGACCCAGTACTTCACGGCGGTCGACTACCACCCACCCTGCCCCGCCGGATGACGGCACCGCCGCCCCGGACCGCCCCCGGCCCGAGCGACCGGGGAACCTGAGCCGGGCATCGGCGCTGCACTCCCGTATGCCGGCCGACCGTACGAAGACGGGGGGCGGGCGGCGGGGGCGTAGCGGCCGTCGAGCACTCCCAGCGGTACGTGATGACGAAGCAGGACGACGGCCGCCGGTCGAGCTGGGCCGTCATGCGGCGTCCGCAGGACCTGCTGATCTTGACGATGGTCATCGGCAAGCCGGCGAGGACAACGACGGAGAGGACGGGGACGAGGTCGAAGGTCGAACGGGTGGCTGGACGCTGTCAGGCCTCACGGAGAGAAGAAGGTGACGAGGAACTCCACGCGGCGGTTCAGCCTGCGATCCTCCTCGGAGGCAGGGTTGAGCCGCTCCAGCTTCGCCGCGCCGCAGGGCACGGTGAACAGCGAAGTGCGGTGCAGGTCCGCCGGAGTCGCCGGTGGTGTCTGTCCGTCATCGACGAGCAGTTGCCGGATTTCCTGGAACACCCAGTTCCTGGCGCTCTCGGCACGTTTGGTGGAGGCGCTCAATTCGTTGGCACGGCGCTGGTCGCCGGTGAGCCCCGGGGTGTCGTCACGGTCGGAGTGACCGACGACGGTGATCACGCAGTGGATGGTGCCGAACTTCTCGGCCTTGGCTCCGCCGAGAGGAGCCTTCTCGATCTCGTCCTGCTCACTCTGCGGCTTGGTGGCGAACAGTTCCGCGAAGTCGTTCTTGCCGGCCGCGAACCCTCGCACGGGCGTTACCACATCCGACTTGGGCATGATGGTGTCCTCTTCAGGTGGTCCCACGGCGGCCCCGCCGGGGCTCCGCGTGGTCCGGGCCGGTCTGCGGGCCTGTCATGAGGGCCGAGCGACCGGTTGTCCCCGGTCGCCGTGAACTGCGACCGGGGACAACCGCCTCCTAGACCGGGCCGAGCCATGTACACGGCTCACCCGGCGGGCAGCTCCAACCCCAGCCGTCCCGGTTGTCCAGGGCGGACGGGTCCCCCACGGCTGAGCCGAAGGTGGACTTGGGCGGGGGCTCCTCCATCAGGAAGCCCTCCCTGGTCTTGTCGGGATCCTCCTCGTCCGGGTAGAAGTAGACCCGCACCCGCTTCAGGAAAGGCTGGTACGTGTCCCAACGGCGCTCCACCGTCCCCAGCACGGGGAGGTTGAGCCGGGCGCCTGAGTCTTCGGCGCTCGCTTCGGGGTTATCGTTCATGCCACCGTCCCTTCAGGATCTCGTTGACGGCCGCGGAAGACCCCGCCGCCGACACGCGGCCTCACCTGAAGAGGCCGCCGATCGCCTTCGCGGCCAGAGGCAGCAGCCAGGCGAAGTCCGCCTCGACACCGCCCGCGTTCTCGGTACCTGCGGCCTTCGGTGCCGTGGCGGCACGGTCGACCGCCGGTGACTGGAACGGTGTCCGCAGAACGGCCGACGGGGCCGCTCGCTGCGAGAATTCCTCGTTCATGTCCGTGCTCCTTTCCTTACGGTGCCCACCCGTCGGTGATGTGGGCCATGCCGCCCTTGGACCGGGGGTGGATCAGATGCCAGGGGATCGCGTTCGCCTCGGCACCTGCTGTGTCGGTGTCGACGTGTGCCGGAGCGGTGGGGCTCCGGTCGACCGCGGGCGCCTGGAACGGCGCCTGCGGGGCGGGCGACGGGCCGGCTCGGGGTGGGGGGTTCTTGTTCATGTCCGTGTCCTTCCTTACGGAGCCGAGGTACTAGGACCGGCCGGAGAGCCAGGCGTCCAGCATTCCCTTGGCTCCATGGCCGATCAGGGTCCAGGGCACATCCCAGTTGGCCTCGACTCCAGGTGAGCCGGCGTCGGCGCATGCCGGGGTGGCGGAACTCCGGTCGATCGCAGGCGCCTGGAAGGGCGTCCGCGGGGTGACGGACGACGTAGCGCTGTGAGGGATTTCGCTGTTCATCCCGGTGTCCTCTCAGGGCCGTGCAGCGGTGGCGGGGACCCGGGCCCCCGCCACCGCTGCTGCGTCGAGTGGTGCACGGCGGCCTCTAGAGGAAGATGTCCTTCAGGAGCCCGCCCCAGTTGATGTTGGCCGCGACGCCGTCGGTGCCTTCACCGGAATCCTTGGGCCCGACCGGGTCACGAACGACGGCGGGGGTCTGGAACGGCGTCCGGGGAGCGCCGGACGGCGCCGGCTTCTCCTCGCGCCGGATAAGCGACTCGTTCATCTTTCTCACCTTTCACCTGGTGACTGGCCGGCGAGCGGTTGCCGCCGGTGGTTTGCGTGCTGTTCCGCAACGGCGATCTCACAGCTCTCGCGACCGCTGCGCGTAACACATCTGTCGGGCAGGTCCCCAGAGCTCGGCGCAGCCGGAGCGGGCCGCCTGGACACCGTCGCCGTCGCTCTGTTCCTGCGGTTCCTGCCACGGTTCGCGGCAGACCGGCGGCGCCTGCAGGGGGGCCGAGGAAGGTACTGGGGTACTGGTCTTGTCCATGGGGTGCTCCTCTGTGTGGTCCGGCAGTCAGACACTGCCGATGAAGGTGTGGACGGGAGCGAGGCTGACCGGCACTTCCTCGCTCACGTCGAACGTGAACATGTAGGAAACCTCTGCCCGTTGGTCGTTCTCCGGGTCGAAGAAGGTCAGCACGACGTCCATGCAGGTCGAGCCGGGGCGACAGAAGGGGCTCTTGGACACACGGACGGTGTTCAGCGTGTAGAAGTTCTGGTCGCGTCCGGGGAGCTTGTCCGCGGAAAGGATGCCGTTCTGGATCTCGTGCCCGACCAGGAACGCGTTGGTGCCCGCCGCGTTCAGCGCACGGTCGGCGGCGCTCTGGCCGAGGTTGCGGAACTGCCAGTAGACCTTGTCGAGGACGGCGCGCACGGTCGTCCTGAGGAACGCCCCCTTCTTGCCGTCGAAGTCCTCGCGGACCTTCGTCTCCGCAGCGTCCTGTGCTGCCAGGCCCTTGTCGGCCACCTCCTCGCGTGCGTCCTGGATGGCCTTCGCGCGTACTTCCTCGAACACAGCGGTGACCAGCAGCGTCTCGTTCCATGTGAACAGGGCGCTGCTCTTGACCTCGACCACCTGGAGGACCTGGCCCGAGAACAACCGGACCGTACGGTCCGTCAGCACTCCGGGTACCGAGACGCGGGAGATGTAGTCGAGATCCTTCTTGTCCTTGGCCTGTCCGAGGATGGCGTCCCGGAAGGTTCGGTGGACGTAGGAGACCGGCGGGTACGAGAGGGTCTCGAGGAGCTGGGTGAGCTGTGCGTGGTCGCTTGCGGCGCGGTCTGCGAGGTCATGCACGACCTGCGTCGAGGCCTTGCGGTTCGTGATGATGGGCCGGGTCCAGTCCATGCCCACCGGCGCCTCCGCCTCGAGGGCGTAGATCGGGGTTGCGTCCGCGTTGAGCGTCCAGGTCAGCTTGTCGGACTCCCACGGGTTCTTGCTGAGGTAGGCGTGCAGTTGCCTGGGGTCGTAGATGTTCGGCTGGACCTCCTGCTCCGGCTTGTTGCCCTCGGCCGGTATGACGACGTTGGGCATCAGCTGACGGAAGCTGTCCCGGCGGGCCTCGGTCTGGTAGTCGAACCCGATGGTGCCGATCGCGTAGATCACCTGCTTGCCGGGGGGCGGCGGCGGGGCGGAGGGGGTGGCACCGCCCCCGCTGGGCTGCCCGCCCGGGTGCCCGCAGGTACCGCCGCATCCGGCGCATGACGGGCAGACGCCGGTGTTCGCCGGGTAGGCCGCGGGTGCCGCGTAGGCGACGGGTGTGGCAGGTGCCGTGTAGACGGGCGGTGCGGCGTAGACCGGCGGTGCGGCGTAGGCGGGAGGTGCAGGAGGTGCAGGAGGTGCGGAAGTTGCGAAAGGTGCGGGAGGTACGGGAGGTACGGGAGGTACGGGAGGTACGGGAGGTGCCGCGTCGGCGGGAGCTCCCGCGGGTTGGACTCCTGCCTGCACCGCAGGCTGCATCGCCGGAGGTGCGGGCGGCATGGGAGGCGGCGCGGGCCACGAGTCCGAGGAAGGGGGCATGGGAACCGGCGCCTCACCGGGAACTGGTGCCTGCGCGGGTGCGACCTGCGAGGGCGCGGTCTGCACGGCGGGCACCGGGGTTCCGGCGCCCGCGGGTGCCTGGGACATGGCTGCGGGCACGGCCTCGGACGGTTCCGCGGCCTGCGCGTTTACGGCGTGCGTGTCCATGACGATGGCTCTCTCTTTCTCTTCGGTGTGCATCGGGCCATGAGCGCCGGAAATCGGCCTTTCCCTCCCGCTGACCAAGGCGAAGGTGCCGGCGGCGTTCAGCCGGCCGCCGAGCAGCCTGCGGCACTGGGGCGCGTTGTCCGGGGCGCAGGGCGGGCGGATCGCGGACTCGAGTACGGCACGCCCCGCGGCGAGCGGGTCGGCCTTGCGGCCCTCGGCCAACTGCCGTGCCACCAGCAGCGCGACGACCCCGGTGACGGCGGGGGCGGCGAAGCTGCTGCCGGTCAGCGAGGCGAGCGAGCCGCCGGGCGCGGCGCCCCGGATGTTCTCTCCGGGCGCCAGTACTCCGTTCAGCCGGTGCGCGGCGCCCCAGTTGTTGATGTCCAGCGGCGCTCCGGCGGCGTCGGCCGCTCCCACGGCGAGCACGGACGGTGTGGCGGCGGGGGCTTGCAGGCAGTCGCATCCGTCGTTCCCGACGGCCGCGACCACCAGCACCCCGTTTTCCTCGCACAGCCGCAGCGCACGCGCCAGCATGCTGTCGGGTGCGCCATCGGGGGTGCGCTCTCCGCCGCTGATGTTGATGACGTGGGCCCCCGCCTCCACGGCCTGCTCCACGGCCCGCGCCAGGTCCAGCTGGGGCACGCGCGTCGCCCGACCATCCGGGGACTCCCGGAAGACCGGCAGCAGCAGGCCGATGCAGCGCGGCACGAGACCGGGCGCCTGGGAATCGAGCCCCCCGAAGAGCAGGCTCGTGACATGCGTGCCGTGCAGCGACATCAGGCCCGGACCGGCCGGATCCGACACCAGAGTGGGCAGTCGGGTGAGGGCCGATCCCTCGAAACAGGGGTGTGTCAGGTCCACCGGACCGTCGAGGACCGCCACCCGCACCTCGGGGCTGCCGACGAGCTCCTGTTCCCCGGGTATCCCCCGCACGACCGACCGGATGTCCATGCCGAACCTCCGTGTGGCGACGTAGCGCGATGTGCTCCGATTCCGGGTCGACGTCGCGTACGACGCGCCCAGCAAGAGGTATCCCACCAGCGCGTTCCGGGGATGTGCCGCCGTGCGGCGGAGGCCGTGCGGCAGTCGTCGCAGAGGCGTGAGGAGTTCCGTCGCCATGCGTTGCAGAAACGTTCCTGCGTTGTGGATCCGGCATGTGCGTGTGCTCCGCGCCGACATCACCGGGAATGTGCCGGAGCGTCGCCCCGGTTGCAGGCACATAGGGCGTCGCCGACAGTGAGAGGCGTGTCGCAAGGAGCACGTCTCGAGATCCTCGGTCCCTTCCAAGTCACCTGCGGAGGGCGGCGCATCGCCATATCCACGGGGGCTCAGCGGCTGCTCGCCTTTCTCGCTCTGCACCGCGAGGGCACGCACCGGCGCTCGGCCGCTGAGCAGTTGTGGCCCGACGGCACGTGCTGCCGGGCGGCCGCCAATCTGCGCTCCGCGCTCTGCCGGGCCAGAAGGATCGGATCGGCTCCCGTCATAGACATCGCCGACCACAGCCTCGCGCTCGCGCCCTCCCTCTCGGTCGATTTCCACGACGCGTGGGACTCGGCCCGCCGCATCGTGGCCGACGGCGTCACCATCCAGGACGGGGACCGGCTGGTGGCAGACCTCAGCCAGGTCCTGCTCCCCGGCTGGGACGACGAGTGGCTGCTCCTCGAACGCGAACGCTGGGACCAGCTACGGCTGTATGCCCTGGAGGCACTGGCTCAGCGCTTCCAGAGCGAGGGGCGCCACCTGTCAGCGCTGCAGACGGCGCTCGCTGCCATCTGCATCGACCCGCTGCGCGAGACCCCGCACCGGATCGCCGTCGAGGTGCACCTGTCGGAGGGCAACGTGGCCTGCGCGGTCAAGCGGTACCAGGAATACCGGCGATTGCTGCAGCTGGAGTTGAAGGTTGCCCCTTCGCCTTTGCTGACCAGCCTTGTCTGTGACCTGCCGCGGTCGTAGCCGGGCGCGTCCTGCCACCGAGTTTGCGTGGTGAGAGCTGATCGGGATGCGCGTCACAGGGTGGTCGCAAGGATATCGAAGTGCTGAGAGGCCCAGGCACCTGACGTAACACCGGGGCGTTGGATGGGCGTATGCCTTCGCCGCCGCTTGTTCCCCGTCCGGGACGTCGCCTTGCTACCTGACGCCGCCCTCGACTCCGCCCGCCGCGTCGAGGGAGGTCTTGAGGACTTCCTTGGAGGGGGAGGGCGCGACCGACGTGACCGTGTCACCCTCGTCGGCGTGTGCGGGGCCCGCGAGGGCGATGCCGGCAAGGGCGAGAGCAGTAGCGGCAAGGATCTTCTTCATACCCTGCAACGAGGCCGCCTGACGCGGACGCGGAACCGTCGCGCCCGGTCCTGGCCCCACCCCATGAAGCCGCGACGTCCGATGCCGCAATGCGTCGTTGCCTCCCAGAAGTGATGTCGAGACGCCCTCTCGAGACCATTCACTGCTCAAGAACCTCTTCCTACACACGGCCTGGGGCCCCGTTGTGAGAGGTGCCGAACGGGCCTGATTCCTAGGTGGTCTGCAGCGGTTGGCGTGCGCACCCAGGGCGGATGCAGAGGCTGCGCCCGGCGCGGGCGAGCGCACCGCGGGCCGGCTGAGCCTGCTTCGCGCGCCGGCTGCGGTACGCCTGATCCGGCACAGGCGCGCTCGCGTGCAGTACGGCCTCGCCGAAGCCGGTCCACCGCCCGCAGTACGGCCACGGGCTCGTCCACCGGCTCGGCACGACCGCATCCCTGGCCGTCGACGCGTCCGGACCATCGAGGGGCGGATCGGCCTCGCCGCGGACACCCCGGTCGTCGCCTTCGACGGGACGAAACCCCGACGACCTGCTCCCGGCAGGAGGTCTGTCAAGTCCCGAAAGGTCGCGGCATGACGTGGTGCGGGGGAGAGGGCCTACTCAGGAGATGGACGCACGCGTGGTGGACGGTCCCCGCCGGGGCGTTTTCGGATGTCCAGGTCCCACCTCCGGGATGTGGAGGCGTTGACGGTTCGGAAGGAGTGAGCGCATGCGAGTCACCACGGTTTACCCACTGCCCTGTGCCGGGGGGCGAGCGTCGTGAATTCCCTGCCCCCCTCCTCCGAGCACCCCACCGGCCCGCCGCCCGGCCCCTTGTCCGGCCGGGGCGCGCATCCGGAGCCCCCGCCCCCACCCCCGCCGCCCCCACCAAGCCCTCCGCCTCCCTCGGGGCCCCCGTCGGGGCCCCTTCCGGTCGCTTCCGGCGGGTTCTCGCTGCCGGCGGCGGACGGCGGCGGCCGGGTGCGCGGACGGCGGTCGCGCAGGATCCTGCTGAGCGTGAGTACGGCGGTGGCCGTGGTCTCGGCGGTGGTTCTCAGCTTCACCGTGCTGGGCGGGAACACCGCGGCGGGCGGCGAGGTCTTCCTCCAGGCCGCCCCGGAGGCCGGACCCGACCCGTTCACCCCTTCGACGGCCACACAGGCCGAGAGCGTCGCCAACGCCATGCCCATGAACGCGGGCGTGAACACGAAGGACGGTACGAGCGCCAAGGGCGCCACGGGCAACACGGACGGTGCGCGCACGCTCGAGGTCGACGGCGGGTACCCAGGGCTGTACGGCGGCACGCGGAACGTCGCGAGCTGTGACGTCGAGAAGCAGATCCGGTTCCTCACGCAGCACCCGGACAAGGGCAGGGCCTTCGCCGCCTCGCTGGACGTCCGGCAGTCCGACATTCCCTCGTACCTGCGGTCACTGACCCCCGTCCGGCTGGGTTGGGACACCAGGGTCACCAATCACGGATACCGGGACGGCGCGCCCACCAGCTACCAGGCGGTCCTGCAGGCCGGTACTCCCGTGCTGGTCGACGCCCAGGGCGTGCCCCGGGTCCGCTGCGCCTGCGGCAACCCCTTGGACCCGCCCGTCGCGGTCAGGGGCACGCAGACGTACAGCGGCGCGAAGTGGTCCTCGTTCCGGTCCTCCGGCCTCGTCGCGGTCAAGCCCGCCGTGAAGCCGGTGAAGACCGTCACGGTCTTCGACCAGGACGGCAAGGGATGGTACGAGCGCCCGAGCGGAGCGGCGCAGGGCAAGCACGACCGCGCGGTCCCGCCCCCGAAGGGCCAGACCCCCGGCTCTGCCTACCCGGTCCTGCCGGCGGCCCACCAGGGAACGGTCCAGTCACCCCCTGGCACGACCCCGAACCGGCCCCCGGGCGATGCCCGGGAACCGGCCCCTGGGAAGGAGCAGGCCCCGCCCTCGGGCCGTAAGCCGGGCAAGGATCCGGACGAGGGCCCGAAGAAGGCGCCGGGCCAGGATTCCGGCACGGACCCGGGCAAGGCCCCCGAGAACGCGCCGGGCAAGGACTCGGTGAAGGAGCCGGGCGAGAACCGGGAGGAGGAGCCGGGCCGGAAGCCTGACAAGGCGCCCGGACCGGACACCGGCAAGCGGCATGGCCAGGACCCGGACAAGACCCCCGCGGAGGACCCGGCCAAGGACCCGGGCGAGGAACCGGGAAAGGCGCCCGGCAAGGAGCCGGGCAAGGAGCCGGGCAAGGAGCCGGGCAAGGAGCCGGGCAAGGACCCGGGTGAGAAGTCGGGCCAGGACCCGGCGAAGGTGCCCGGTCAGGAGTCGGGCAGGGACTCGGGTCAGGGGTCGGGCAAGGACCCGGCGAAGGACCCGGGTCGGAAGTCAGGCCAGGACCCGGCGAAGGTGCCTGGTCAGGAGCAGGGGAAGGCGCCCGACCAGGAGCCGGGCGAACAGCCGGGCAGGGAGCCCGGTCAGGAGTCGGGTGAGAAGTCAGGCCACACTCCTGGGAAGGTGCCCGGCCAGGAGTCGGGCAAGGATCCGGCGAAGGACCGGGGCCAGGAGTCGGGCCACGACCCGGCGAAGGAGCCCGGTCAGGGGTCGGGCAAGGCGCCCGGAACGGGCGCGGGCGAGGAGCGTGGCCAGGCCCCGGACACGGCTCCCGGGAAGGCGCCGGACTCCGGCCGCGACTCCGGGAGGGCCCCCGGTCACGACACGGGCAAGGACACCGGCCAGGGGTCCGGGCGCCCGCCGGGCCAGGCTCCGGACACGCCCCACGGGAAGGCGCCGGACTCCGGTCAGGAGCCGGGCAAGGACCCGGACAAGGGCGCCGGCAACGTTCCCGGAACGGCGCCCGGGAAGGCGCCGGGCAAGGATCAGGGCCAGGATCGCGCAAAGGCGCCGGGCCAGGACTCGGGCTCCGGCAACCGCCAGGGGAAGGCACCAGGGAACGAGCCGGGCGGGAGCACGGGCCCGAACCCTGGTGACGAGCCGGGGCGACAGCAAGGTGGGGATCCCGGCGGCGACCCGGGGGAGCAGTCCCGGTGATCCGGTGGTCCGCATTCCCGGGCGACGACGCCCCGACCGGGCCACCGCCGGCCGATGCCCGCGCTGGCTGCGGCGCACGTGGGCGACGACAGCCGGACCGTCCTCGACGGCCTGGTCCCGTCATGGGAACGGGGTTCCGCGCACCGCCGGTGATCCCGCGGACCGGGCCCGCCGAGCGGCACCCTCCGACAGCACGGCCGGCCTGCCGTCCTCACCCTCGGGCTCGGATTCCCCGAGGCACCGGAGGCCAAGAGGGCTCCTCCGCCCCTCACCCGCCGACCACGACCACGGCCACGACCACGACCACGGCCACGGTCACGGTCCTGCGTCGGGACGTCCCGGCGCCGCCGTCCCGCCGTCCAGCCATCCCGCCTCCCGGGCCGCGTCCAGCGCGGCATTCGTGAAGTGCGTGACGATCGGTGACGGCGAGGTCTCCGGGAGCACCAGGTGGGTGGCGAGCGGCCGGGTCCCGGGAGCGAGCGGGACCCAGCGCAGCCACCCCGGCAGCTGGTCGCCGGACGACGCGGCGACCAGACCCACCGTGCGGGCGTCCCGCAGCACGCTCTGCGTCGGGTCGAAGGCCATCGGGCGCTCGGTCAGCCGCGGTACCAGGCCCGCCCCCCGGAAGACCGCCAGCACCTCGTCGTAGTGGCCGGGGTTGGCCTGCCGTTCGTGCAGCACCAGCGGGAACGCCGCGACCTCGGCCAAGGCGAGCTCGCGCCGTCCGGCCAGCGGATGGGCGGCCGCCAGCAGCACCCCGCGCGGTTCGGTCCGCACCAGCAGCAGCCGGACCCCCGCCACCACCTCCGGCGAACGCGCGATCCCGGCGTCCGCCCGCCCGTCGAGCACCGCGTGCGCGATGTCGGGGGTCCGCAGCACCTCGGCGGCGACCTGGACGTCCGGCAGCCGCACCCGCAACGCCTCCACCAGGCTCGGGACGGTCCCGTACCCCGTACTGGTGCTGTACACCAGGCGCAACCGGCCCAGTTCGCCGCGCCCGGCCCGGCGGGCCGCCTCCCATACGTCCTCCAGCGCGGCGAGCGCACCCGCACCGCGCTGGTACACGGCCTGTCCGGCCTCCGTCAGGCGCACGACACGGGTGGTGCGGTGCAGCAGCAGCACGCCCAGCCGGCTCTCCAGCCGGCGGATCTGCGTGCTCAACGCCGGTTGCGCGATGTGTAGTCGGGCCGCCGCCCGGGTGAAGCTGCCCTCCTCGGCCACGGCCAGGAAGTAGCGCAACAGTCTCGCCTCGGGCATGGTCACCCCGCCATCGTAGGGACACCACCCCATTCATACCCGGGAGTTATGAACCGAGACAGAGCTGGTCTTTCCCTCCCGGCCGAGGCCCCACCTACGGTCGACGCATGACCTCTTCCCGCACATCTCCCGCCTCCGCGCACCCCGTTCCGCCGATCCTCCCGCAGCGGATGCGTGCCTGGATCGGTACCCCCGACGGCCCCGACCTGCGCATCGTCGCCCTGCCCGAACCGGCCCCGCACGAGGCGCTGGTGAGCGTCGCGGCCTTCTCCGTCAACCGCGGCGAACTGAACCTGTTCCGGCGCCGCGCCGAGGGCTGGCGGCCCGGGCAGGACCTGGCCGGGACCGTCGTACGGGCCGCTGCCGACGGCAGCGGACCCGCCGCCGGTACCCGGATCGCGGCGATGAACGACTTCGGCGGCTGGGCCCAGTACGCGGCCGTCCCCGTCGACCGCCTCGCCGTCCTCCCCGACGCGGTGGCCTTCACCGAGGCGGCCACCCTCGGCGTCGCCGGACTGACCGCCCTGCGCGCCCTGCGCCGCGGCGGGCCGCTGCTGGGCCGCCGCGTCCTGGTCACCGGCGCGAGCGGCGGCGTCGGCTCCTTCGCCGTACAACTGGCCGCCGCCGAGGGAGCCGAGGTGACCGCGCTGACCGGCACCCACCGCGACCTCGACCTGAAGGCACTGGGCGCGCACCACGTCGCCACCTCCCTCGCCGACACCGAGGGCGATTTCGACGTGATCCTCGAATCCGTGGGCGGGGAGGTGCTGGTCTCGGCCCTCAAACGACTGTCGACCTTCGGCCACATCGTGGTGCTCGGCACCTCCTCGGGCCGCACGGCCAGCCTCAGCATCTCCTCCTTCGTGCCCCACGCACGCCAGACCCTGCACCCCTTCTGGGTGTTCGGGTCCGGCGAGCCCGTCGGCGAGGACCTGGAACTGCTCGTCCGCCTCATCGACCTCGGCCGGCTGCGACCGGTCCTGGGCCACCAGGACGCCTGGGAGCGGCTCCCCGAGGTGATGACGTCGCTGCGCGAACGCCGGATCGCCGGCAAGGCCACCCTGCTCGTCCACGACGGGGCGTGAGGACATGGCACGGATCGTCGTCGTCGGCTCGCCCTACCGGGCCGGCAGCGGGAGGATCATCGCCTCGGCGGCGGCCGAACGGGGCCACACGGTCCGCTACGTCGGCGACCTCGGCGACCCGGCCCGGCCGGAAGACCTCGGCGAACTGACCGACGCGGCCGCCGTGTTGGAGGGCGTCGAGGCCGTCGTGCTCGTGCCCAGGCGGGGCGACGCCCGGGTGCACACCGAACGGGCCACCCGGGTGCTGCTGGAGCAGGTCCGCCGCCACGCTCCCGGCGCGCACTTCGTGCTGTTCAGCTCCTTCGCGGTGGGCCACGGACCGGCCCACCCGCTCAACCGGATCAACGACACGCTGCTCCCGGCACGGGTCGCCGCCGAGCGACTGGTGCGCACGAGCGGCCTGCCGTACACCGTCGTGCGGCCCACCTGGATGACCGACGACCCGCCCGGCAGCCACGCCCTGACCCTCACCCAACATCCCTACGGGGACGGCATGGTGGCCCGCTCCGACATGGCCGCCGCGATCGTCGCGGCCATCGAAGAGCCCGCCGGCCGATACACGACCTTCAGCCTGTTCAACGAACCCGGCACGCCCGTGGCCGACTGGGCCGCGGCGTTCGCGGCCCTGCGCCGCGACGAGCCGCAGGAGGAGCTGTGATGCCCTTACGTCCCGCCGCCCAGCACGCCTGGGAGGACACCTTCCGCTCCGACGAGGCCGGCCGCGCCCTGCCGCCCCGGCACCACCGGCTGCTGATGCTCGACGTGGTGGGCTCCCCCCTGCCGCGGGACGCCCGACACCTGGAGGCCGCGCTCGGCGCCCTGGAGGAGCGGTACGGGTACGGGCCCGACGGCATCCTGATGTGCATGGGCTGGGGCCCGGGCTGGTTCGAGCGGCACACACCGCTGCGTTCCCCGGTGGGGCGGCCCGTCCCGATGGCCCGCTGGGAGAACCCGGTGCTGGAGGAGTACGACGCCTGCCTGCACCTGGCCTCCGACCGGGAGGAGACGGTGACGGAGGCCGCCGCGTCGCTCTTCGGGCCCGGACCGCAGGACCAGCGCGGGCGCCTCGTGCTGCGCGAGACCCGCGGCGGCTTCGTGGGGGAGGGCCTGCCGGCCGTGCGACGGCCGCAGGCCGGCGTCCCGGCGAACGCCCCGCTGTTGCTGGGCTTCCACTCGGGACTGCGGCGCAACCAGGCCACCGAGGAGGAGGTCTCGATCACCGAGGGGCCGCTCGCCGGCGGCACGACCATGCACGTCAGCTACATCGTCCTCGACACCGACAGCTGGTACGAGCAGCACGAGGACGAGCGTGCCGCTCTGATGTACTCGCCCCGCATGACCGCGAAGGAGGCGCACGGGCTGGTCGAGGACGCGGAGAGCGACCGTACGGAGCTGGCGGCGGTGGCCGCCGCCCACGGGCGGGTCGGCCATGCCCAGGCGACCGGGCGGGCCCGGCTCGCCGGCCGGCCGCGGATCAACCGCAGGGACTTCGCGACGATGGACCACGGGGTGCCCGGGACCCACTTCGTGTCCCTGCAGCGCACCATGGAGGACTTCCACGCCACCCGGGCGATGATGAACGCGGCCGACGCGTCCACCCACCACGGTGGGATCGGCGTGCGGCGCAACAACGGCATCAACGCGTTCATGGACGTCCGCAGTCGGGCCACCTTCGCCGTGCCCCCGCGCGCGGAGCGCGCCTATCCGGGGTTGCCGGGGCCGCCCGCCTGAGCGGGCCGGGCCCCCGCGCACTCCTGGTACTCCCGCACGTGCGGAACGACGGCCGCCGAGCGACGGGCTCCGAGCGACGGCCGCCGGGGACGGCCGCGGCGTGGTGGCGGCCGTCCCGCCGCCGCGGCGACCGGCCGCGGCGGGTCAGCCGGACCGGCCGGAGATCCGGGCGAGCAGGTCGTCCAGCGCGGCGGCGGACGCGGAACCGGGTTCCGGGCTGAACACCACGGCCCATTCCCCGTTCTGCGCCCCCTCCTCCAGCACCACCCGGGAGAGCTCCATGGGGCCCACCGCGGGATGCTCGAAGCGGACGAGGACGCCGCAGTCCTCCTCGCCCCCCCGTTCCTCGACCGGACGGAACCAGAGCTCCGCGAACTCCCGGCTGGTGGCCGCCAGTTCGACCACCATGCAGGACAGTTCCTCGTCCGGACGCTGCTCCGTCGCCCGCCGCAGGGCCCCGACGAGCCCGGCGACCTGGCGCTGCCCGTGCCCGTACAGTGCCCGCGTCGCCCTGTCGAGGAAGAGCATCCGGGCGAGGTTGGGCTGTACGTGCTCCACGGGCCAGTCCAGGTCCCAGGCGAGCAGCGCCTGCCCGGGCAGGTTCCATCCGGTGATGTCGTAGCGGTGGTTGAAGGCGATGACCGGCAGCATGGGGACCGCACGGGTGAGGTGGCCGAGCCCCCGTAGCCGGGACGTTCCGGGGGAGGCCCCGAGCCGGAACAGTTCGGCCCGGTCGTCGGTGTCGAGGTGCAGGGCCGATGCCAGCGCGTCGAGGACGGACAAGGACACGCGGCCGGCTCGGCCGTCCTCGATGTCGGTGTAGCGGTCGGCGTCGAGCCCCGCGGCCCGGGCCAGTTCGGCGGGCAGCAGACAGGGCGCGGTCCGCGCCCCCGCGCCCGTCGACACCCCCGTCTGCTCAGGGGTCGTGCGGAGGCGGTGGGAGCGCAGGAAATGGCTGAGGTCGGCGAAGGAGTCCATGGGTCCAGTCTCGGCGAGGCGTTGATCCCCTCGCCTGCCCCTGCTGGTCATCCTCAGCGGGTATTGACGGATTCTCGACTGTGTCCGGACCGGCGCCGACGTCCTGACGGCGAGGGCGCTCAGCCGCCGCCGCGGCCTTCCAGGAGGACGCGCAGCGCCTCTTCCTCAAGGGAGGCGGGCTCCGCGTGGTACAGCACGATGCACTGGTCGGGGGAATCGGGAAGGCGCAGACTCTCGAAGGCGAGGGTCAGCTCCCCGACGGCCGGATGGTGGAGATGGCGCGTACCGAACGTCTTGTCCCACACCACGTGCCCCGACCAGATCTCGGTGAACTCCGGGCTCGCGAGGGAGAGACGCTCGATCAGCTCGACCAGTTCCGGGTCGCCCGGGAAACGGCCGGCCATCATCCGCAAGTACCCCGCCATCTCGACCGCCTCGTCGTTCCAGCGGGGGTAGAGGGCGCGGGCGCCGGGGTGGAGGAAGACGAGCTCGGCCAGGTTCGGCGGCGCGTCCCGGGCGAGGAGCTCCTCGATGTCGATGTGTCCGGAGAACATGGTCCGGGCGAGGGCGTTCCAGGCGAGGATGTCCATCTGCCGGCCCAGCACGACCGCCGGCCCCTGCAGATAGGCGGAGATCATCCGGGCCACCGCGGGCCGCACTTCCTCGGCGGCCTTGGCCGGGCGCGCGAGCTCGGCGGCGCGGGACAGGTTGTGCAGGTGGGCCCGCTCGCCCGCGTTCAGGCGCAACGCGTTGGCGATGGCGTCCAGGACCTCGGGAGAGGCGCTGCGGTTCTGTCCCTGCTCCAGGCGCGTGTAGTAGTTGACGCTGACCTGGGCGATGTGGGCGACCTCCTCCCTGCGCAGCCCCCGCACCCGGCGTCTCTTGCCGTCGCCGGGCAGGCCGATGTCGTCCGGCGTCAGCAGGCTGCGCCGTACCTGAAGGAACTTTCCAAGATCAGAATCTCGAACTCCCGCCGCCCGCTGCATTCTCTTTTCGCCTTTCGCTGCCCGCGCACTGCGCTGAAACATCCGCCGAATACTAGCCGATGGGAACATGGGGAAGTGCCCGTCCGCGGCCGGTCCGATTCACGCCACGGGCCTCCTTACAAAGGAAACCCGGAACAGCGAATTCCGGCCCGTGACGTCCGTCACTCCGCAAGGCCGTTGGCCAAGATCCCATGCCACAAGGCGATTTGGCGAGCAGGGCAGGACCGACGAGTCCCCCTGCAGGGGAACACCGACAACAATTCAGCCATGCGCCGCCGTATTCCCGGGCGGGCCGCCGACGTCGTCGTTACTGGTCACTTACCGTGTAAATCCACCTCGATTGTTGAGGTGTGTACGATTTTTGGTTCGGGTGTGTACCACCTGCCTTCCCGCGCCTTCTCCCGCACGACCGGTAAATAAAATAAGTCCGGAGTGTTTACTCAAGGGTCCTCGGAACGGGTCGGCCGACGCGTGTCCAGCGCCCGTACCGGCGCCACCTTGACCAGAGCCGCGATCCGGCCGAGTTCCTCCAGAACCGGAACCGGCAGGGTCAACCGCGGCCGCACCACCCCCGCACCGGCCGGCGCCACCAATGCCGAGGGCCGCACGCCACCCGCGGCGGTTCGGTCCAGACACATCAAGAACTGGCTTGTTACCGCCCCCTCCCGGAACGCCCCCGCACCCCCCGCGGACCCGGCAGCACGCGTGGTGATGACACCGAAGACGCCACCACGCGCCGCCCGCCCCGCGTACCAGGCCGTGATGCCGACATGGCGTGAATGCTGCACCGAGACCGCGGACGCACCCCGCACCCGGGCCTGCTCCACCGCCCGGTCCACGGCGAAGGCCAGCGCGGGCTGACCCAGCCCGTGATGCGCGTCGATCACGGTGACGTCCCCGTACCGGCGCACGATCTCCGGCCGGGCGCCACCGTTGATCGTCCCGCCCAACAGCCCCCGCACATAGGGGAGCAACCGGACCACGCCGTGCCGGGCCGCCCCCGCCAGATCGGCGGCCACCAGCACCTCGGCCGTCAGAACCGCGTCGGCCGGGCGGGCACCCGCCGCGGCAAGGGCCGCACCGACGAACGCGGTCAACTCATGCCCGGCCACCACCGCCACCAGGCCCGACCCGCACCCACGCACCGGCACGGGCGCCGCCGTCACCTTGGGCATCCCTGCGACCTCCTCCCGCTCCCACGCCGGCCCACGACCGGTCCCGGACAAGACAGAAGGCGGACGCCCGGGCAACCGACAGGAGAGTCACCGGACATCCGCCTTCGCCTCCTCGGCGCCCCGCCCGCGGGGGACGGGGGAGGGGCAGCCAGGACTATTGGGAGAGGAACTCCTCCAGCAGGGTGGCCAGCGCCACCGGGGTCTCCACCATCGGATAGTGGCCCGCGTTGCCCACCACGGCCAGCCGACCGTTCGGGTAGTGCTTCATCCACGTCTCCTGCATCGACTCCGCCGTCACCGCCGGGTCGTGCTCACCGACCACCACCAGCGCCGGCACCTGGGCACCGCTCACCCGGTCGGCGAAGTCGGTGGTACGGAAGGAATCCAGGTAGCTGCGGAAGGCGACCGGCCCGACCTCCTTCATCGAGGACTCGGCGAACGAGGTCACCCAGTGCGGCGACAGCCGGTTCCCGGTGGTCAGATCGATGACGATGCGACGGTTCTCCACCTTGTGCGCGGCCTCCGCGAACAGCGGGAAGTCGGAGTCCGCAATGGGCATGCCGCCCGCGGGGACCGGGCTCAGCCCCACGATCCGCCGCACCCGCTGCGGAGCCTTCAGCAACACCTGCTGGATCGGCTGCCCGCCCAGCGAGTGCCCGATCAGCGAGAACTCCTGCCACCCCATGCTGTCGGCCAGGGTCAACACGTCCGACGCGATCTCGTCGGTCGTGTACGTACCCGCCACGTCCAGGCTGCGCCCGAACCCCCGGGCGTCCATGAACGCGTACGTGAAACGCGACCCGTCCAGGTACGGCCACAACGGCGAGAACGACTGGTGCCCACCGAACAGGGAGTGCAGCACGATCACCTTGTGCGGACCGGAGCCCACGGTGTGGGCGAAGGGAACGGATCCGGCGGTCTGGTACATGTCTTCTTCCTCCAGCGGGAGTTCATCGGTCGGTGAAAGGACGGCCCCGGGGGCGGTACCCGCCCCGGGGACCAGAAGGCGGTCGAGGGTGTCGTACAGCTCGCGCAGCTCCTCACGGTGCCCGTGCAAGGCGATGTGCCCGTCCGGCCGCACCAGATGGAAACCGGCGTGCCGGCAGTGCAGTTCACGGGCGGCCGACACGGCCGGACCGCGCCCGGGCAGAGCCGCCGTGTCCACCACCCGCACCTGGCCGGCCCACGGCCCGACCAGCCGGCGGACCGCCTCGGCCAGACCGCGGTCCGGGTCCTTCTCGCCCGGCAGCACCACCAGGTGCAGCCGGACCGGATCGGCGGCCGGTCCGGCCACCCCCAGCGCCACCGCCAGCGGCCGCGGCAGGGCCGCACCCTCCCGGGCGTGCCGGCGCAGACCCGCCCGCGCCGAGCACCAGTGCACGGGCCTCGTACGCCTCGGCCCGTCCGCGACCGGGCCGTAGACCCAGCGCCGGCCCGCGGCGACCGGCACGTAGAAACGGTCCAGGACCCCCGTACGGTCCAGGGCCCGCATCGCCGTGTCCCGCAGGGTGACCTGGCTGCCCCGGGTCCACATCGCCGCCCGGGTCTGCAGATCGGTGTCGCGCACGACGGCGTCGGCCACCGCCGCCCGCTCGGGCGTGTAGCTCTCCAGCAGCGCGCTCCGCGCCTCACCGCGCACCACCGAGGCCAGCTTCCAGGCGATGTTCTGGGCGTCCTGGATCCCGGTGTTCAACCCCTGCCCGCCCATCGGACTGTGCGCGTGGGCGGCGTCACCGGCCAGGAAGACCCGGCTCAACTGGAAGGAGGCGGCACGGCGCCGATGTACCCGGAAGGTGGTCACCCAGTCCGGGTCGGTCAGCCGCAACCCGCCCGGCCCGCGCAGATCGACCAGCCGCTGCATGTCCGCCAGCGACCCCTGCGCCATGTCCGCGGGAGCGTTGGTGAAGAAACGGAACAGCCCGAACGGCTGCGGCACGATGGCCAGGACACCCATCCGTGACTGGTAGTAGTGGATCTCGTCGCTCTCCAGCGGGTCGCCGGCCACCTTCGCGTCCGTGATCAGGAAGCGGTTCTCGTACGTCGCACCCTCGTAGGCGATACCGAGCTGGCGGCGCACCGCGCTCGTCGCACCGTCCGCGCCGATCACCCAGGGGACGGTGACCCGCTCGACGCTCCCGCCGGCGTGCTCCAACACCGCGGTGACCGGCCGGTCCTCACGTATCGCCCCGCCGAAGTCCACGTCCTGCAGCGACACCAGCCGCACACCGCGCTCGATACGGCCGCCGAGCCGGTGCAGCCCGTCGGTCAACACCTCCTCGGTCAGCCGCTGAGGCAGACAGTAAGGAGCCATGTCGTCGGCCATCCGCATCCGGGTGACCGGCTTCTTCTCCGAGTAGTAGGTCATCTGCCGCAGCTTGACCGCGACCTGGTCGACGCCCCCGGAGAGCCCGAGGTCCTCCAGGATGTCCAGGGTGCGCGGCCACACCAGCATCGCCTTGGAATGGACACTGGGGCCGGGGGCCGCGTCCACGATTCTGACGCGGACCCCCCGACGCAGCAGTTCACAGGCCGCCGTCAGGCCGGTCGGACCGGCACCTACGACAAGGACGTCGTAGGCATCCCGCCGCGCGGCATCCGCGCCGGCATCCGCGCCGGCGTCTTCTTCAGTGGGGTACCGGGTGGTCATCGAAGCCTCTTTCGCGCTCGCCGTCCGAAGCCGGATCGAAGTGGGCCGGACGGCTCAGAGGAAGGCCAAGGAGATGGCGTAGCTGTCCTCGTGCATGCGGTAGCGGGTGATCAGCCCGTCGCGGACGTGCAGTTCGACCGCGAACTGTGAGGCGAACGACTTACCGGTGGCGTTCACCCGGTAACGGAAACGCCCCAACGCCACCGCGATCCCGTCCTCGGCCAGGATCCGCTCGACGGCGAACTCCTCCGGCGTGAGGTTCTCACCCGCCTGCTCGAAGAAGTCCGCGACCTCGCCGCGGGTGGTACGCCGGCCCATCCACGGGATCAGCGCGGTGTCACCGGGAGTGAACCAGTCGAGGGGCTCCGCGAGCAGTTCGAGCGCCCGGTCGGCCTCGCCTGCACCGAGGTGACCGAAGAAGTCTTCGACCACGGAGAGTGTGGAATTCGTCATGCCCCGAAACGTATTCACGGCCGGGCCGCATGAGACAGACCCAGCCAGTGGTACCCACCGCAGCCCTATGAAACAGCGGGTACTGGCTAGCCCTCCCCACCGCGCAGATGCTCGGAGCACACCAACCGGCAGGAAGCGAAAGGTCTCTCATGTCAACGGTCAACAGCCCCGAGGAGACTCGGGCAGATCAGTCGCCGGGCCCGGCGGCCCCCGCGCCGGAGCGGATGACGAAGCGGCAGACGCTCATCCTGCTCCTGCTGCTCGGCGCGCAGTTCACCCTGGCGGTGGACTTCTCCATCATGAACGTGGCGGTCCCGGTCATCGGCCGGGAGCTCGACTTCGCCGCCGAGAACCTGCAGTGGATCGCCACGGCCTTCGCGCTCAGCGCCGCCGGGTTCAGCCTGCTCTTCGGCCGGATCGCCGACCTCATCGGCGCCCGCAAGGTCTTCCTCGCCGGCCTCGTCCTGCTCACCCTCTCCTCCCTGGCGGGCGGCCTCGTCGACGACGCGGGCCCCCTGCTCGCCGCCCGAGTGGCACAGGGCCTCGCCACCGCCATGGTCACCCCCGCGGGCCTCGCCCTGCTCATCACCGCCTTCCCCGAAGGACCCCTGCGCGACCGCGCACTCGGCCTCAACGGCGCGATGCTCTCCGCCGGCTTCACCTGCGGCGCCATCCTCGGCGGCCTCCTCACCGACACCCTGAGCTGGCGCTGGGGCTTCTTCATCAACATCCCGATCGGCATCCTGCTGATCGTCGTCACCCCCATGCTCCTCAAGGGCGGCTCCCGCTCGACGGGCGGCAAGCTGGACATCCCCGGCGCCGTCTCCGTCAGCGCCGGCCTCATCGCCCTGGTGTACGGCATCTCCGCCGCGGGCCAGTACGGCTGGGGCGACCCCACCACCTTGATCTCCCTCGCCGTCGGCGTCGTCCTCCTCGTCGTCTTCGGCTTCGTGGAACTCAACGCCACCGAACCGCTGGCACCCCTGCGCATCCTCGGCCGCCGCAGCGTCACCTGGGGCAACATCGGCGGCGCCGCCACCTTCATCGGCTTCACCGCCATGATCTTCCTGCTCACCCTCTACCTGCAGGAAGTCCTCGGCTACTCCGCCATCGCGACCGGCCTGACCTTCGGCGTCCTCGGCGTCGGCGCCTTCCTCGGAGGCGTCACCGCCCCCCGCTGGATCGGCGCCCTCGGCAGCAGCCGCGCCGTACTCGTCGCCGGCCTCCTCGTCCAGGGCATCACCGTCGGCACCCTCTACTTCGCCGGTGACGCCCGCGGCTGGCTGTACGGAGTCCTCGCCCTCGCCTTCCTCAGCAGCTACGCCCACGTCGCCGCCATCGTCGGCTTCATGGTCACCGCCACCTCGGGCCTGCCCAACGAACAGCAGGGCCTGGCCACCGGCATCACCACCCTGACCCAGCAGGTCAGCATCACCATCGGCATCCCGATCATGAGCGCCATCGCCACCGCCCAGATCCGTAGCCTCTCCAGCGAACCCGTCAAGGCCGCGACCCTGTCCGGCATCAACCTCGCGATCCTCGTCAACGGCCTGATCCTCATCGCCGTCGCCCTCCTGGTCGCCCTCTTCCTCCGCAACCGCCGCACCGCCGCCCGGCACTGACCCACCCCGCCGGCACCGAACGACCGTCGCCGGGGGCCACACCACCCCCGGGGCCCCCGGCGACGGCCACGCCCGCACGCACAGAAAGGCGACGAACCGATGAACCGGAACACCCCCGGTGCCCGGGCGAACGACCACCGCACCACCGACGTCCTGGTCGTCGGCGCCGGCCCCACCGGACTGATGCTCGGCTGCCTCCTGCGCCACCACGGCATCGCATGCACCGTCATCGACCAGCGCGACACCATCGACCCCCGCACCCGCGCCGTCATGGTGCACGCGGCCGGACTGGAGATCCTGGACGCCCTGGGCCTGCGCACCGCCGTCGAGGACAGAGGCGTACGCCAGACCCGCATCGACTTCCACACCCGCCACGAAGCCCTGTTCACCGTGGACTTCACCGGCCTCGACACCGCCTTCCCCTACTACGTGAACGTCCCGCAGCCCGAGGTCGAAGCGGTACTCGCGGACCGCTTCACCGCCACCGGCGGCCGGCTCCTGCGCGGCCTGCGCTACACCGGTCACCAGCAGGACGAACACGGCGTCACCGCCGCGACCGTCGCCGACGACGGCCCGCACACCCTCACCGCCCGCCACCTCGTCGGAGCCGACGGCGCGAGCAGCGCGGTCCGCACCGCCCTGGGCATCGACTTCCCCGGCATCACCTACCCGATGAGCTACCTCCTCGCCGAAGGCGCCCCGCTCCTGCCCGCCGACCCGGACGCCTCCGCCATGTACATCGGCCCGGCCGGTGCCGTCTCCCTGCTGCCGCTGCCGCAGGGCACCGTACGCATCGCCGGACCCGTCTCACCCGAAGCACTCGACCGGGACAGCGAACTGAGCACCCGCCACTTCCAGGAAACCGTCGACACCCTGGGCTTCGGACCCGCCCTGCGGTTCGAGCGCGTCGACCGCATCGCCCACTACCAGGTCCACGAACGCCTCGCCGAACGCTTCACCCACGGCCGGACCGTCCTGGCCGGAGACGCCGCCCACCTCAACTCACCCGCCGGCGGCCAGGCCATGAACACCGGCTTCGGCGACGCCTGGGCACTGGCCTGGCGCCTCGCCGCCCTCCTCACCGGCCCCCCGGCCCCCCTCCTCGCCGACTACGACCGCGAACGCCGCGCCGCCGCCGCCGAGGTCGCCCGCACCACCGGCGTCCTCGGACTCCTCGACGCGATGCGCCACGCCACCACCGAGCCGGCACGACACTCCGTACAGGAGTCGCTGACCGGATACGCGGAAGCCTGGAGCCAGCTCTACCTGCGCTACCACCCCACCCCCGCACCCGCGGCCACCCCGTCCGGTGCCGCCCCCGCACCCGACGCCACCACAAGGCACCCTCCGCTGCCGGCCCGCACCGGCCACCGGCTGCACCCCGGCGCCCGCGTCCCCGGCCACCGCCCCGAACCCGGCCACCACACCTGGCTGCACCTGCCCGGCGCCACACCCGACCAGGCCCACCTGCCCCCGTTCACCCGCACCGCCGAACTCACCCCGACACAGCGCGCCTGGCTCCCCACCGGCGCCACCGCCGTCCTCGTACGCCCCGACGGCCACGTCGCCCGCACCGTCCCCGCCGACCCGGACACCACCACCACCGCCGGCGCCACCGCCGAAACCGAGAAGGAGGCGGCATGACCACGACCCCACCCCGCCCCCCGTCCGGCATCAGCATCGCCGGCACGGGCAGCTACCTCCCCGAGCAGCGCCTCGACCTCACCGCCGAAGCCGCCCGCCACCCCGAACCCGACGCCGAACGCATCCGCGCCACCGGCTACCGCACCATCGCCGCCGAGGACACCCTCTACCCCGGCGACATGGCCCTCGTCGCCGCCGAACGGGCCCTGGCCGCCGCCGGAACCAAACCGCAGGACATCGACCTCATCGCGGTCACCGCCATCCACCGGCACGGCCACCAACGCCTGTGGTCCCCGGCCTCCTGGCTCCAGTCCCGGCTCGGCGCCACCCGCGCCCTGCCCTTCACCGTCGCCCAGGGCTGCAACGCACAACTCCTCGTCCTCGACCTCGCCGCCGACCTCCTGTCCGCCGAAGGCCGACGCACCGCCCTCATCGTGGCCACCGACCGCTTCGCCGCCTCCGGCTTCGACCGGTTCACCGCCGACTACGGCATCGTCTACGGCGACGGAGCCGCCGCCGCCGTCCTGACCGCCGACACCCCCGCCCCCGAGGCCCCCACCTGGCACGTCCTGGACACCCACAGCGTCAGCGACCCGGAACTCGAAGGACTGCACCGCCTCGACGAACCGGCCCCCGAGACCCGCGCCCTGTTCGGCGCCGAACACGACGTACGCGCCGCCAAGAAGCGCTACCTCGCCGCCCACGGCACCGACAGCCTGCGCGAAGCCACCCGCCGAGCGGTCCGCGAGATCCGCGAGACCCTCCTGCCCCACGGCACCGACCCCGCACTGCGCCGCGTCGTCTACCCCAACCTGGGCCTGCCCCTGCTCCAGGAGAACTACTTCCCCGAATTCCCCGGCGGCGCCCGGACATCCCTGTGGGAATTCGGCGCCACCGTCGGCCACCTCGGCAGCGGCGACCAGATCGCCGGCCTCGACCACCTCGAACGCCACCACACCTTCGACACCGGCGACCGGGTCCTCCTGCTGGGCGCCGGAGCCGGATTCACCTGGACAGGAGTGCTCCTGGAACGCCGCTGACCGCCCGGACGACGACGCACACGCAAGCCGAACAGCACACCACCCGAGAAAGCAGGTTCCGCACGTGACCACCGCACCCTCGCAGCTGGAACAGGACCTCGCCGCACTTGAGCTGAGCTACAGCCGTACCGTCGACCGCACACTGGTCCACCGGGACTCGCTCGGCGAAGTCTTCCTCACCGACCTCCAGCCCCTCGGCACAGCCTCGTACGTCGCCGCGGCCCAACTTCCGCGCTCCCACGCCTACTACGGCGACCACCTGCTCAGCCCCAACGTCTACGACCCGGTCCTGCTGCTGGAAGCCTGCCGGCAGGCCGCACTCGCCGGCGCCCACGCCTACTTCTCGGTGCCCCGGACGGACAAGTTCATCCTCACCCACCTGCGCGTCCACCTCTCACGCCCCGACCGGATAGCCGTCGGCCCCACCCCCTGCCAGCTGACCCTCCACGTCACCACCAGCAACCACTACGTCCGCGAGGGCCGCACCAACGGCCTCGACTACGACGTGGACCTGCGCGTCGGCGACCTCAGCATCGGCCGCGCCGGCATCGGCCTGCGCTTCAAGTCCCCCGAGTCCTACACCGCGCTGCGGCTGCGCAACCGCGACCAGAGACCGCTGCCCTCCTCCGCCGACCACCCGCAACCGGGCAGCGCCACCGGCGCACCGGTCGAGCCGTACCGCGTGGGCCGGGCCAACGCCGACAACGTCGTCCTCACCGGCATCGAGGTCGCCGCGGACACCCTGACCGCCGGGATCCGCACCCCTGGCAGCCACCCCAGCATGTTCGACCACCCGCAGGACCACCTGCCCGGCATGGTCATCGCCGAGGCCGCCCGCCAGATCGCCCTCTACGGAGCCCTCGACGTCCGCGGCATGTCACCGTCGCGCACCTACCCGACCGACCTGGCGGTGACCTTCAGCCGGTTCGGCGAACTCGACAGCCCCACCACCCTCACCGCCGTCGTCGGCGAACGCCGCGACGCCGGCCGCCCGGGCGAAGGCGCCTCCTACTACACCCAGGGCGGGATCGTCGAGCTCGGCGACGAGAGCACACCCGACACCGACCGCGTCCCGGTGCGCGTCGAGGCCCACCAGGACGGCGAGAGCCTGTGCCTGCTCACACTCGACCTCGCCCGCGTCCGGACCCCACGATGAGCACCGCCGCCGCCTTCTTCGACGTCGACGAGACCCTCATCGGCTTCAAGACCATGTTCCGCTTCCTGGCGTTCCACCTGGAACGCCGGGGAGCGGCCCCCGGCACCTACGAGCGCCTCACCGCCACCCTCCACCGCGCCGCCGCCGACGGCCACCCACGCGCCGAGGTCAACCGCCGCTACTACCGCCTCTACGCGGGGGAGAGCGCGGCATCCCTGGCAGCCTCCGGCCGAGCCTGGTTCACCCACGAACTGGCCGACGCGCCCTTCATCCCGGCCCCCACCGCCCGCTTCGACGCACACCGCCGACACGGCGACCTGACCGTCCTGGTCTCCGGCTCCTTCTTCGCCTGCCTGGACCCGATCGCCGAACACCTCGGCGCCGACCGGGCCTTCGGCACCCGACCCGTGATCCGCGGCGGCCTCCTCACCGGCCAGGTGGTCACCCCACTGATCGGCCAGGCCAAAGGCCGCACCGCCCACGCCGTCGCCGCGATCCACGACCTCGACCTCGCGCACTGCTCGGCCTACGGGGACCACAGCAGCGACCTCGACCTCCTGCGCTCCGTCGGCCGCCCGGTGGTCGTCGGCTCGGACCCCGTACTCACCGCACACGCGCAGCTGGCCGGATGGGAGCGGCTGCCCGACACCCGAGCGGCCGCCGAACCCCGACACCAGGAGACGAGAACGTGACGAACGGACCCCGCGAGACGACCGACCCGATAGCGGTCCTGGCCACCGGCTCCTACCTGCCCGAACAGATCGTCGGCAACGACGAGGTGGCGCACGCCACCGGAGTGACCGATGAGTGGATCGTGCGCAAGACCGGCATCCGCGAACGCCGCCGGGCCGCCCCGCACGAGGCCACCTCCGACCTCGCCGCCCACGCGGGCCGCCGCGCACTGGAACAGGCGGGCATCCACCCGCACGACCTCGCGTACATCGTGGTCGCCACCTCCACCCCCGACCAGCCCCAGCCGGCCACCGCCGCGGTGGTCCAACACCTGCTCGGCGCCGTCAACGCCGCCGCCTTCGACGTCAACTCCGTCTGCAGCGGCTTCGTCTGCGGGCTGACGGTCACCGAACGCCTCCTGCGCGCCGAGCCCGGCGCCGCCCACGGCCTGGTGATCGGCGCCGACATCTACTCCCGGATCCTGGACCACACCGACCGCAGGACGGCCATCCTCTTCGGCGACGGAGCCGGCGCCGCCGTCCTGGGCCCCTCGCCCTCCGGCCACGGCATGCTCGGCACCAGCCTGCTGACCCGCGGCGACCAGCACGAACTGATCGGCGTCCCGGCCGGCGGCAGCCGCCGCCCCGCCTCCGCCCGAACCCTGGAGGAGGGCGCCCACCACTTCCGCATGGACGGCCGCGGAGTCCGCGCCTTCGTCCAGGAGCACCTCCCCGCGGCCGTCGCCGAACTCCTGGCCCGTACGGGACTGCCGGCAGACGCCGTCGACCACTTCGTCCCGCACCAGGCCAACGCGGTCATGATCGGCGAGGTGTGGCCGGCGCTCGGCCTGGACAACGCCACCCTCCACCTGGAGCTGGCCCGCTACGGCAACACCGGCGCCGCGTCCATCGCCGTCACCCTCGACGAGATCCACCGCCGGGGCCTGCTCGCCGAGGACGACGTGGTGCTCCTGTCCGGCTTCGGCGGCGGCATGTCGGTGGGCTCCACCCTCCTCAGCTGGGCCCCCACCGCCCACGCGGCCGCCCCCCGCCTCCTGGCCGCCGCCGCGCGCTGACCCCACCCACCCTCCCCGCCGCCGGGGCGCCG